>JBMTBF010000124.1:0-4787 GCA_049429585.1 Terrimicrobiaceae bacterium
TATTTGCGGACGAGTTCGGGAGTGACGAAAATGTCGTTGTTAGACTGGGTGTAGTTGCGGCGGGACTCGCGCAGGAAGCCGAAACCTTTACCGGAAACCTCGACGATGCCGTCCGCGTAGGTGGGTGGCGGTGGCGGGGGAGGAGGTGTGGCGGGGGTCGGCGGAGTTGCGGGCGCAGCGGGTTTGACCGGAACAGCGGGAGTCTCGGTCTTCGCCTCGGGATCGGGAGCGGGAGCCGGGGCCGTCGAGGCCGGCTCGGCAGGATCCGCCTGATTGTCGATGGAAAGTTCGGTTTGCACGGAATCGCCCGTTTTGGTCTGGCGGCGGGTGCGGCCAATGCGCGGGGTGCGGGTGCGACGGCGTGGTTTTTCCGTGGTCGTGGCAGCTTCGGCGGTTGTTGCCACCTCGTTGCCCGGGTTGGGTTGGTCTTCGGTCATGATAAAATTAATCCGTTCAGGATTTCGCCGGCGCTCTGGTTGCCCTGGCCGGTAGTGTAAAAATCTTCTTTTGAAAAACGCCTGTCTGGTATTCGCAGTTTCCCTAAATGGCAGGGGCCTGTTAGACGAATGCTAGCGACAGAGTGTCAATCGGGTCGGCGCGTGCGGAGGGGTTATTCTGCAAGGCGCGCCGCAGGAATGGACGCTAATTAAGGGAGCCGTGCGCGGATTGTCAATGGGCAATTTCAGCGGACTTGAAGCCCTGCGAGCAAGCCGCTAGGCATGACCCCGCATGGCCATGATCCACATCAACCGAAACCGCGAAAACCTGGGAAAATTCAACGACCAGGAGGTCGCCGACGGCTTGAAATCCGGGCGCTTTCTTCCAACCGATCTGGCGTGGCGCGAGCCGATGCCGAGCTGGCAACCGCTTTCCACATTCACCGATCTTCCCGAACCCTCCTCCGAGGAAAGCGTGCAAATCCCCGTTCAAGGTCTGCCTTCCGAAGTGCCGGAAAACATCGAGCCCGCTTGGGAAAGGACCACGGGTCTGTCTCTCGGCGCCGCCATGCAAACGGTGAAGCAGGTCTTCTCCGCTCCGACCGCAACCTTCCAAAACCTCCCGGCGACCGGCGGGATCGGGCGCCCCTTGTTTTTTTACACAATTGTGGGCTGGATCAGCGGTGGCGCAGCGATTTTCTATCAACTCGTCGCCGCGTCGATCAATCCCGAGATGTTTTTGGGAGAGACCGCGAAGGGCTTGACCCAAGGAACGATTCTCGCCGCCGGCATCGTGGTTCTTCTCTTCCTGCCGCTTTTTCTGGTCGCGGGGGCCTTTCTCTGGGCGGCAATCGTGCATTTGTTTTTAATGATCACAGGTGCCGGGCGGAATGGATTTGAGGCCACCTTCCGGGCGCTCGCCTACTCGAGTGGCGCCACTTCGATGCTTCAAATCGTCCCCCTCTGCGGCGGTTACCTTTACCCGGTTGCGCATCTTGTTTATGGAGTGATCGCGCTGCGCGAAATCCACCGCACCGACCTGTGGCGCGTGGTGCTCTCGATGGTTTTGATCATGCTCCTTTGTTGTGGCGCATTCCTCGGAATCGCGATGGGGATTGCGGCCATTTCCACCAACCTCCCGAAGTAGATCTCATTGTTATGGCCGGAGACTTTCCGGCTTCCGCATTCCGATCTCGGGTTTTCTCAAACCCTGACCGTGTGGGGTAGGGGATGCGGCTCGTGGCCGGGGCAGTGGATTTCCGGGGCGGTTCTATCGGCGAAATGGCTGAGGATCGCCTCGCGGGCGAGGGTCGGGTTGTTACAGTCCTCGCTCAGGTGGGCGAGGAGGATGTGGCGGAGATTCTCGGTGGCGATTTCGGCCACAAGCTTTGCGGCGGCTTGGTTTGAGAGGTGGCCGTGGCGGGAGAGAATGCGTTGTTTCACAGACCACGGGCGCTTGGTGTCGTTTTGAAGCAGGGCTTCGTCGTGGTTCGTTTCGATCACCAGCGCATGAACCCCTGCGACGGCGTGGAGTATTTGGCGGGTGGCGTAGCCATGGGCGGTGAGGATACCGAGGGAGGAATTGGCCGAGGAAACGACGAACCCCACCGGGTCGGCCGCGTCGTGTGGGACGGAGATGGGGTGGATGCGGAGCTCCCCGATCTCGAAGGCCGATCCGCTGTTGAAGAGTCGCCACTCGGTGTCGATGGTGCTTTTGCGGAGGCTGTCCGCGGTCAGTGGATTCGTGAAAACGGGAACATGGTTTTTTGAGCAGAAAACCTTGAGGCCGCGGGTGTGGTCGCCGTGCTCGTGGGTCAACAGAATCCCGGCAAGGTTTTGAGGCGCGATGCCGAGCGCTAGGATTTGGGTTTCCAGTTGGCGCGCGCTCAGGCCGGCATCGACCAAAACGGCCGTGGATTCCCCGCGGACGAGCAGGGAATTCCCCGAACTGCCGGAGGCGAGGACGGTGAGCTCGAGCACGGGAATACCCGTCTAGCCGAGGGCAAGCTGGGCGGTGGCGATTTCCAGAATCTCGTTCGTGATGCCGGCTTGGCGGGCCTTGTTGTATTCGAGCGTGAGGTCCTTGACCAAGTTCTTGGCATTGTCGGTCGCGTTTTTCATGGCGACCATCCGTGCGCTGTGTTCCGAGGCACGGCTTCCAAGCTGTGTTTGGTAGACGAGATAGTGGATATAGGCCGGAAGAATGGCTTCCAGAACCGCCTCGGGGGAGGGCTCGAACTCCAAGCCGCCCTCGATCGGAGGCAGGGCCTCGTAGTCGGTCTTGATGCCAACCTCATCGAGGCTGGTGATAGGGAGAATCGGATAGGCCGTGGGGGTCTGGGTGAGCGTGTTGATGAAGCGCGGGTAGAGGAGCGTCACCTTGTCCACAGTGCGGTCGAGGAATTTCTCGATGCAGAATTTCGAAACCTGCTTGCACTGGGGAAAGGTCGGGCGCTCCTGGAGCGGGAAGTCGGCGATCATCTGGCGCTTCAAGCGCGCGAGGAATTGGGTGCCCTTGCGTCCGATGCTCACGAAAAGGGTTTTCGCAGGATCGTAGGCGGCGGCCTCGCGGAGCACATTCGTGTTCAGCGCGCCGCAGAGCCCCTTGTCGGTCGTCATCAAAATCACCAGTTCCTTGCCGCTGCCCGAGCGGCGCTCGAGAAGCGGATGGGACTCCTGCTCAATGGCGTCGCGCACGGAGACGATCACGCGGTTGAGGAGTTGGGCGTAATCACGGCCGGCAAGGGCCGCCTGCTGGGCCTTGCGCATCTTCGACGCGGCGACCATTTGCATGGCCTTGGTGATCTGCGCGGTGTTTTTGACCGACTTGATTCGTCGGCGGATGTCGCGGAGGTTCGCCATTTTTTAAAGCGTGTTGAAGGACTTGAATTCCTCCAAGGCGGCCTTGAGCTCCTTTTCGACCTCTTCGTCGAATTGGCGCTTTGCGGCAACTTTGTCGAGGATGGCGGATTTCCGGGTTTCCATAAACTCGACGAGTTTGTTTTGGGTCGTCTTGATTTTGTCCACCGGAACGGGGTCGAAGAAGCCCTTCTGCATCGCCCAAAGGATGACCGCCTGGGTTTGGACGGCAAACGGGTTGTATTGGGGCTGCTTGAAGAGTTCGACGATGCGGGCGCCGCGGTCGAGCGTGGCCTTGGTCTTGGCGTCGAGGTCGGATCCGAATTGTGCGAAGGCGGCGAGCTCGCGGTATTGGGCGAGGTCGCCCTTGATTTTGCCGGCGACTTGCTTCATGGCCTTGATCTGCGCGGCGGAACCCACGCGGGAAACCGAGAGGCCGACCGAGATGGCGGGGCGGACGCCCTGGTAGAAGAGGTCGGTTTCGAGGTAGATCTGGCCGTCGGTGATCGAGATCACATTCGTGGGAATATAGGCCGAGACGTCGCCCGCTTGGGTCTCGATGATCGGAAGCGCGGTGAGCGAGCCGTTGCCGCAATCTTCGGCGAGACGGGCGGAGCGCTCCAGCAGACGGCTGTGGAGATAGAACACATCGCCGGGATAAGCCTCGCGGCCGGAGGGGCGCTTGAGGAGGAGCGAGATTTGGCGGTAGGCATTCGCGTGCTTGGTAAGATCGTCGAACACGATGAGGGCGTCCATGCCATTGTCCATGAACCATTCGCCCATCGCGGCACCGGCGAACGGGGCGATGTATTGGTCGGCGGCGGTGTCGGAGGCCGTGGCGGCGATGATGATCGTGTATTTGAGGGCGTCGTTCTCCTCGAGGGTGGAAACAACACGGGCGATGTTCGCGTTTTTCTGACCGACCGCGACATAGATCGAGTAGAGCGGGCGGAAGTTGGTGTCTCCGCTTTCCTCAGCGGCGCGGTTGATTTTCGCCTGGTTGATGATGGTATCGATCGCAATGGTCGTCTTGCCGGTCGCGCGGTCGCCGATGATGAGTTCGCGCTGGCCGCGGCCGACGGGAATCATGGCGTCCACGCTCATGATGCCGGTCTGGACGGGTTGGCTCACCGAACGGCGCTTGATGATGCCGGGGGCGATTTTTTCAACGGGGTAGGTGGTGTCGTGCGGGATCGGGCCTTTGCCATCGATCGGGCGGCCAAGGGCGTCGACGACGCGGCCGAGGAGGCCTTTTCCAACAGGCACGGAGAGGAGCTTGCCGGTGGTCTTGACCTCGGCGCCTTCGCTGATCTTCGTGTAATCGCCGAGAATGATCGTGCCGACCTCGGTTTCCTCGAGGTTGAGGGCGAGGCCCATGATGCCGCCGGGGAATTCCACCATTTCGTTCAGCTTGACAGCGCTGAGGCCTTCGATGCGGGCGATGCCGTCGCCGATTTCGCGGACGGTTCCGACATTGGTCTGGCGTGCGGC
>JBMTBF010000125.1:0-4784 GCA_049429585.1 Terrimicrobiaceae bacterium
ATCAACCGCCCCGAGCGCCGCAATGCCTTTCGTCCTCTCACCGTCGAGGAAATGCGCCGCGCGTTGCAAGAGGCTCGAGACGATTCTTCGATCGGTGTCATCATCCTCACAGGCGAGGGCGAGCACGCCTTCTGCTCCGGGGGTGACCAAAAAATCCGCGGCGACGCCGGCTATGCCGATGGCCACGGTGTCGAGCGCCTCAATGTCCTCGATTTCCAGCGCGAGATCCGCAACTGCCCGAAGCCCGTCATCGCGATGGTTGCAGGCTGGGCGGTTGGCGGTGGCCATGTGCTCCATGTTGTGTGCGACCTCACCATTGCCGCCGACAACGCCAAGTTTGGCCAGACCGGCCCGCGCGTGGGGTCGTTTGACGGAGGTTTTGGCTCGAGCTACCTCGCCCGGATCGTGGGACAAAAAAAAGCCCGCGAGATTTGGTTTCTCTGCCGCACCTACGACGCCCAGCAGGCCCTCGACATGGGGCTGGTCAACACGGTCGTTCCCTACGCCGACCTCGAACTCGAGACGGTGAAATGGGCCCGCGAGATGTTGGAAAAATCCCCGCTCGCCCTCCGTTGCCTCAAAGCCGCGATGAACGCCGATTGCGATGGTCAGGCCGGGCTTCAGGAACTCGCCGGCAATGCCACACTTCTATACTACATGACCGAGGAGGGGCAGGAGGGGCGGAATGCGTTCGTCGAAAAACGCAAACCCGACTTCAGCAAATTCCCCAAGCGCCCGTGAGCGCCTTACCCGTTTCGACCATCCAGGCGTGGGTGATGGCCGCTCGGCCCCAAACCCTCCCTGCCGCTGTCGCTCCGGTTCTTCTCGGAAGCGCCTTGGCGTTTTCTCAATCGAAGGGAAATCTCCCCGCCGCCCTGGTCGCGCTGCTTGGGGCTATGTGCATCCAGATTGCCACAAACCTCGCCAACGATTACTGGGACGCGAAAAAAGGTGCCGACACCGCCGACCGGTTGGGGCCTGTGCGTGTTACGGCCTCGGGGCTGATCAAGCCCCGTTCGGTTTTTATCGGGATGGTCATATTTTTTGTTATCGCGACGGTGGGGGGAATTTTTCTGACGCTTCGTGCCGGATGGCCTGTGATCGCGATCGGCACAGCCTCGATCCTTTTCGGGATTCTTTACACCGCCGGGCCTTTCTCGCTCGCCTACCTCGGACTCGGAGAGGTTTTCACTTTTCTCTTCTTCGGCCTCGTGGCCACGGCGGGAACCTACTTTGTCCAAGCGCTGAGTTTTTCGCCGGAAGCCCTCTGGCTTGGTGTCATGCCCGGTTGTTATTCCGTCGTCTTGATCGCTCTCAACAACCTCCGCGACCGCGAAAGCGACCAGCGTGTGAATAAAAAAACTCTCGCCGTCCGCTTCGGTGAAAAGTTCGCGAGGATTGAAATCCTCCTCTTTCTCTTCATCCCCTCGTTCGTTCCGCTCATCGTTTTGGAATTCCACGGCGGAGGTTGGCTTTGTGCCATGGCGGCCTTTCTCTCGGCACTCCGCGTTGGTGGCCCGATTGTTCGACTGCGCGATCCCCGTGTGATCAATGACCTTTTTCCCCATGCGGGAATCTCAAGCCTGTTTCTCGCCATCCTGGTTTCAGTGTTCCTTCTGATGTGAACCCTCCGCTTGCCTATCTCTACCGCCTTCCGCTGCTCGAGGGAGGAATCCGTGAAGGAATTCTTCTTCGCCAAGGGAATCGTTGGGGCGAGGCTGCGCCACTGCCGGGTTGGAGCTGTGAATCCGTTGATGATGTGAAAGCCTGTCTGGCTCGGACCAAGGATGGGGATTCCGCCTCCCTTTGCTGCGCCTTGGAGGCGCTGAATGCGGATTGGACATCGCATCGAAGGGAAGTTCCCCTGAACGCCCTTCTTGATGGTAACGCCGAGCAAATCCTTGCCGGAGCAGTTCGCGCCTATCACGCGGGATGCCGTTGTTTCAAAATCAAAACCTCACATGTCGATTTCGGGCAGCTTTTGGAATTGATCGCGGAAATCACCCGGAAAACCCAAAATCTCTGCAAATTCCGCATCGATCCCAACCGGTCTTGGGCTTTTGAGGAAACTCTCCGTATCGCGGATCGACTGCGGGATTTTCGGATCGAGTATTTCGAGGAACCTCTGGCCGATGCATCGAAGCTTCCAGAGCTGATTGCAAAATCGCCCTGCCGTAACGCCCTCGATGAAACCCTTCGCGAAAACTCTCCAACAGATTTGCCCCAATTCCAAGGTGCCGCAGCATTGGTTTTGAAGCCCACTCTCATGGCTGGCTTCGAGCGTTGCCGCCAATTTGCTCTCGAAGGTGAACGCCTTGGCATGGTTTCGGTCGTGAGCGCCGCTTTCGAGTCTGGCGTGGGCATCCACGCGCTCGGTCGATTCGCCGCTTCACTTCCGAGGATTTCCGCTGCCGGTCTCGACACCTACTCTCGCTTGGAGTCGGATGTTCTCACGAATCGCCTCGATTTTTCAGGCTTTGTGTTCCACGCCGATCAACCGCTTCCTGCCATTGATGAATCCCGACTTGTTCTTCTCTGAACTCGCCCGATTCGGCAACGAGCCCGCATTCATCGATCGTGCCAGCGGGCGGATTATTCGCTACTCGGAGCTGGAGCAATCATTGCCCGTCACACCCGGGCGGATCGTGGCGACATGGGCCAAAACCTCGCTCGACCATCTCCTCATTCTCCTCGGTGCTCTGAAGCAAGGTGCCGTGGTTGCTCCAATTTCTTTTCGTCTACCGCGCGAGGAGGCGATCCGACGCGCCCAAAACCTCGGGGCGGATGTTTTATATTCAAGGAGCGCGGGCGTTCCGCCAACCCTTGAAAAACTCCCCAACGCGGGCGGGACGCCCGCACTCCTTGATCAACCCGGCACGCTTCTCCACACCTCCGGATCGAGTGGCAACGCCCGCATCGTTTACCACGATCTCGCCGCCCACATCGCGAATGCCGAAGGCTCGGTGCATCGACTTCCGCTCCAGCCTGGCTGTGGCTGGTTGCTTCAGATGCCATTGAACCATGTGAGTGGGTTTTCGATCGCGATTCGTTGCCTGCTCTCAGGCGCGGCGGTGGTTTTTCCCGATCCAAAAAATATGATCGATGATGAGCGAGTGACCCACCTTTCACTGGTATCTACGCAACTTCAGCGCCTGCTTGACTCCGGCGTTGAGCTGAATCGCCTTCGCGCTGTCCTCGTTGGAGGCGGTCCGGTTCCATCCATCCTCGTTGATCGCGCCATTCGGGCCGGTGTTCCTCTTCACCTGACCTATGGAATGACTGAATCCGCGTCGCAGATTTGCACAACCGAGCTTTTGCTGGAAACTCCCTCGCCGCTTCACGCCGGGCAACCGCTTCCCGTATGCAAGGTTCGAATATCCGAAGCTGGTGAAATTCAAATCCACGGACCGGTACTCGCCAAAAAATCTCTCACCCCTGGGGGACGTTGGCAGGATTTGGTGGATGCCGATGGCTGGTTTTCCACAGGCGACCTTGGAGATTTCACCGACGATGGAAACCTTGTGATTCACGGTCGATGCGGGCGGTTGATCATTTCCGGCGGTGAAAACATCTGCCCCGAAGCCATCGAGTCGTTGCTCCAGGAAATTCCTGGAGTCCGTCGCGCTGTGGTTGTTGGAAAATCCCATCCCGAGTTTGGCGAGAGGCCGATGGCTTTTCTCGCGGGGGATTTCGAGCCTTCTGAGATCCGGCAATTTCTCGCCCGTCGCCTCGAGCGTTTTGCGATCCCCGAGGAATTTCATCCATGGCCCAGCGCAGTTGCGGAAGATGTCCCCAAACCCGACTTCTCATTTTTCAAGCGCCTTGCCGCCGGGATTTAGTCGCTGGTATTTTCCCTGCTCCATGAAACTCCTCTCCTCCTGCTTCGCCGTTCTATTCCTCGCCGGATGCCTTGCTTCACCAATCTCCAGCTCGGGGGGCATTGGGGCGGTGACGGTCAAAAACACCAAGCCCAATCGCGTGATCTCCGCCGCCGAGACGGTTTTCTCGGGCCGGGGCTACACGCTGGCAGACTCCGACTATCCTGAATCCATCTCGTTCGACAAACCGGCGGGAGCTTTTGGCAACGCGATGTGGGGCAATTACGGAAACCCACAAACGATCCGCGTGAAGATCAAGATGGTACCGATTCCGATGACCTCCGATATTCGCCTTGAGCCGCGTGTCTATTCGGTAAGCGATGCGGGCGAGGCGGGATTCGATAGCCAGCGTCCCCTTATTGGACTGTGGAACGCCGAATTTGCCCCCATGCTGAAGCAGATCGCTAGCCTCGCTGGAAACTAGTTCCGCTCTTCGCGCTGGCGGTTGGTCAGCCAAAGCGCGATCAGGAAGATCGCCAGCAGAATCGTTCCCAAAGCCGCGCCGAAGGGTTGGTTCCGGCCGGAGGTGAACTGTTTGAAAATCACCTCGCCGATCGTGGGATTTGTGCCGCCTCCCATGAGGGTCGTGATGGCGAACATGGCAATCGAGGGAATGAAAACGAGCATGGCTCCGGCTGCAATGCCGGGGCGGGTGAGGGGAATGATAACCTGCGAGAAGGCGCGAACCGGTCCGGCGCCAAGGTCGTAGGCCGCCTCGATGAGGGCATTGTCGAGTTTCTCAACGCTCGTGTAGATCGGGAGAATCATGAAGGGCAGGAAATTGTAAACCAGCCCCAGCACGATCGCGAAGGGCGTGTAGAGTAGGGCGGTGGGCTCGGTCAGAATGCCAGCTCCTATGAGGAGGGCGTTGAGGAGGCCATCCTTGCTGAGAATCGTGATCCACGC
>JBMTBF010000126.1:0-4778 GCA_049429585.1 Terrimicrobiaceae bacterium
TCGAAGAGGTTGGGTTGGAGTCTCGACTCCATCCAAAGTGGCCATGGCGATCATTTCATCATCTAGGAAAGCAGTTTCCGTGCCACGGGTGTCGGCTTCGTTTTCTGTGAATTTTTTTATGTCACTTTGATCATTTTTTGAATCAACCAAATGCTCTTCACTAGAAAACTGCCCCTTGAGTGAGGTAGTAAAAGATTCTGTTGATTCATTAAAAAGATTGTCTTCAGTTGATGGAGAGCTGTTTTCAGGTTTATCCCAAAAACCGCTTTTCTGAGTAGCGGAACACGAAGCGTGTTTCGAAACGCCGTTTTCGGGTTTATCCAAAGACTCTTTGGAGGTTCCCTCCTTGAAATCTAAATCATTTTTATTTGAATCTTTTAAAATATCTTGCTCAAATGTTTTATTTTCTTTTGTCTGGTTGATGGATGTTTCTCCAACCGAAAGAGAAGAGTCCCTTTCTGCAACATTTCCTTGAACCATCGCCGAATCGACCGGTTTTTTCCTCTTTTTTGCGGCTTCCTGCTCTTCCCGGAGTTCCTCGGCTTGGTTTTTGGAGTCGGGGTTGCTTAAAAAACTATCAAAATCCGGATTGGACAAATTTCCAGCAACCGGTGCAGCGGGCGCTTGGAAAAAATTGCCCATTGCAGCCCGTCCGCTTTCGGCGGGTTGGGATTTGTTGGGCAATGTCTGGATATTTGTCATTGGGCGTTAGTTGGTTCTTGATTCAGGAGGCGAATTTGTTCGGTGATTTTTGCGGCCTTTGGTGCTAATGAAGCATCTTTCGCGCCAGCTTCAGCGCTTGGGTCCTGCATACGGGCCATTTCACCCAGAATTTTGCCCGAGGCGTCTTTTTTCATGACGGAAAGAATTTTGGCGGCATCGGTTTCCGTTGTTTGTGCCAAAATCGCAGCCGCATCGATGGGCTTCATATTCGAGTAGGTTCCCGCCAGGGTTCGCAGGTTTGATTTCTCAGAACCTTGCACTTGGGCTGAGCGGGCATTGAAATCTTCCCGCATTTTTTTGATTTCGTCTTTGATGCGCTCGAGTTCCTTTTTCTCGATCTCGATGCGCTTTTCGACAGCGCCGAGGTCTCTGGTTCGCTGCTCGTAAGTGGCTTTCTGCTCTTGCAGTTCCTTCATGAGATTTTCCACCTCGGCGGTATAAAAATCCCAATTCTTGGAGCCGGCTTCGGCTTTGGTTTTGAAAAGCGTGGTCGCCTTGGAATGGGATGGCTCTTCCGCGGGGGCTCCGATGCTCGGCCAGCGCCAGTAAAGAACTCCGGCCGATGTGGCGATTCCAAGAATGATGGCGATGAGGATCGGGCCCCAAAGCGAGGGGGATTCGGATTCGGCTTCGCCGAAGGGATCAAGGGTGGGTGTGGATTTCATGGCGGTTATTGTCTAGTGTGCGGTTTGTAAAAATCTTGTGGTGGTGACAAAATCCTCGAGAAGTTTTTCCTCGGTACGGGCCTGTTCGATCGCTACGCCGCGCGCCCATTTTTCCTTGAGCTTGCAGACCAGGCGGTGGTCGCGATCGGCCACGACGAGTAGCTCCCTTTTCTCGGTGACTTTTTTTTCCTCCTGGGCGAGGCGGATTTGAAGAGTGCGCAAAAGATCACGCTGGGCGGTGAGCGCGTCCCAGCTTTGGGCGCGGAGGTAGGCGGGAAAACGCTCGCCGGAGATCATTCGTGTTAATTCCTCCAACCGCGCCGCTGCTTGAGCCACACGATTGGCCGCGAGGTCGCGCTCGCGAATTGCGGCGGCAAGAACCTCCTCGGCCTTCTCTTTGGCCTTTTCGCGAAGGTTGAGGATCGTTTGGAGGCTGAATTGCTGCCGTTTCATGCGACGAGTTTTTTCAGTTCCGCAAAACTTTTATCCCGCGTCCATTTGTCCTCGATCGGTTGCCGAAGCAGTTCGCGGAGGCCCGGTTGTTTTTCGATCGCCTGATCGACTTGGGTGTTGCTGCCCTTTGTGTAGGCCCCGATCGTGATGACATCCTCGTGCTTGCGGTAGGTGGCGAGGAGGTCGCGGGCCTTGCCGATCGAGGCGAGTTCCTCTTTCGCGCAAATTTCCAATGTCACGCGGCTCACACTCTCGAGCACATCCACGGCGGGAAAATGGTTCGCGGTCGCTAGGGCACGGCTCAAAACCACATGGCCATCCAAAATGCCACGCACGGCATCCGAAATCGGCTCGTTCATGTCATCACCATCGACCAGCACGGTGTAGAGGGCGGTGATGGAACCCCGCTCGCCATTGCCGGTGCGTTCCAGCAGGCGGGGCAAAACGGAAAAGACCGAGGGTGTGTAGCCGCGGCTGGTTGGCGGTTCGCCGACGGCGAGGCCGATTTCGCGCTGGGCCATCGCGTAGCGGGTGACCGAGTCCATCATGAACAGGACTTTTTTGCCCTCGTCGCGGAAATGCTCGGCGATGGCAGTGGCGATGAGCGCCGCCCGGCGGCGGATCAAAGCGGGTTGGTCGCTGGTGGAAACCACAATGATCGAGCGCGCCATGCCCTCGGGACCGAGATCTTTTTCAATGAATTCCCGAAGTTCGCGTCCACGCTCGCCGACGAGGGCGATGACATTGATCTCGGACTCGGCGCCGCGTGCGATCATGCCGAGCAGGGTGGACTTTCCCACGCCGCTTCCGGCGAAAATTCCCAGCCTCTGCCCGCGACCCACCGGAGTGAAAAGATCGAGCGCCTTCACGCCAGTTTGGAATGGCTTGGAAATTCTCTGGCGGGTGAGGGGATTCGGCGGGGCGCAGTGGAGCGGGCGGAGCACGCCGGCGGGGAGGGGGCCTTTGCCATCAATCGGGCGTCCAAGGCCATCGATGATCCGGCCGACGAGCGCCTCGCTCACATTGATTCCTGCGGCGCGTCCCGTCGCCGCGACATCGCACCCGGCATGAATTTCCTGCATCTCACCCAGCGGCATCAAAAGCACGCGGTGATCGCGGAATCCCACCACCTCGGCCTGCAAACCCGACAATCGCGGTGAGCTGATCTCGCAGATGTCACCCAGGGAAACATTCGGCCCGACCGATTCGATCACCAGTCCCGTGACTTGCACGACCTCTCCCATTCGAACGACCGGAGCAGTGGCGCTGATGCGACCGCGCAGGTTCTGCATGAGGGTGGGTAGGACAGGCGATTCGTTGTTCATTTCAACGAGCGAGCCACATTTTGAAGTTTGGTCAGAACCCTGGCATCAATCGTGCCAAAGCGGCTCTTGGCGCGGCAGTCGCCGGGTACAAGCTCGGGATCGGCTGTGAGTTTGATGCCGGGATATTTGTGCTCGTAGTCGGCCATGAGGCGGTCGACGAGTTCCAGATCCGGCGCGCTCAGGAACACCTCGACATCGGTGGACCCCGGGGCGATCTCGGCGAGGGTTTCGGCGAGAAGACGCTCCACGGCCGGGCGATCGGGTTTCATGCCCGCTAAAACTCGCTGGACGATCTCAATGACAAGGTCCGGTAAAGTCTCGGAGACCTGCGCCGCGAGGGAGGCGTGCTGTTTCGACAGGGAAACAAAAACGGCGTCCTGTAACTGTGCGAGTTCCGCGCGTTGTTCGAGGATTTGCTTCGCCAAGTGGTCGTTGGCTTCCTGAAAACCCTTGGTGTATGCGGCTTCGCAGGCGGCTTCGTGCTCGCTTAGAGGCACCGTCGCCTCGGGAACCTGCTCGGGCTCGGGCGGCAAGGCGTCCACGATCGCGATGGCGATCGGCACCGCCGCGGAAAAGTCGATCGAACTAGCCGCCAGACTCACTGGAGTCCTCCGGTGAAATATCAATCTCGCCCGACTCGGAGAGCTGCATGACTTGGGCAATGATGCGCTCCTGCGCTGCCTCCACATCTTTGCTGCGCGTCGGGCCGAGGATTTCCATCTCTTCCTTGAGGGATTCGGCGGCTCGTTTCGACATGGCACCGTAAATGGTCCGGCGGAGGGTTTCCGGGGCGGCCTTGAGAGTGAGGGCCAAGTCGGCCTGCTCCACATCGCGGAGAAGGCGCTGAATGTCCTTCTGGCTGAGGCGAACGAGGTCGGCGAAAGTGAAGAGCTTCTTGCGAATTGCCTCTCCGAGCTCGGCGTTGCGTTCCTCGATGCTGGAAAGCAGGTTTTTGCTGAGATCCTTTTCGAGGGAGTTGAGGAGTTGCGCGGCCGCTATGACACCGCCACGGCGGTGCAGGCTGTATTTTTGCGGGCCGGTGGAGAGGTGCTTTCCAAGGCTTTTCAGAACCTTGCCGATGAGCTCGCTCGAGATCGTATCCATCGTTCCAAGGCGTTCGACGATCTCCTCGCGGGCTTGCGGCGAAAACAGCGGGATGATTTGGGAAACCTGCTTCGCGTCGAGATAGGACATGATGAACGCCACTGTCTGCGGTTGCTCGTTCTTGATGACATTGTAGATTTGGCGCGTGTCCATCTTGCTCAACTCGCGCACGGCGTCGATCGAGTTACTCGCGGGCAGGGCCTTCAAAAGAATATCCGAGGCGTCCTGCGGGCCGCGGGCGGCTTCGAGCGCTTTTTGAACGAACGACATACCACCGAGCGCGGTGGAGAGCCCCTCGCCGATAAGACCGCAGAATTCCTCCATGATTTTCTCTTGGAGTTTGAAATCCACCACCTCCATTTGCGCCATTTCGCGGGCGACAGCTTCGATCTCGGGATCGCGGAGTTGCTTCATCAACTCGGGGGCGAGTTCGGGTCCGACGATGATGAAAAACGCAGCAAGTTTCTGCGTTTTGCTCATGGTTTCGTAATTGTAGGCCATGGGTCAG
>JBMTBF010000127.1:0-4767 GCA_049429585.1 Terrimicrobiaceae bacterium
GGTTGGGAAAAAATGAGACCGGGCAAAAAATTTAACAAAAAATTTGGGGGAAAGAGATCAGCGGGCGACCGCTGAGCCGCCGCTGCGGTGTCCCTTGGGGAAGGGCCCGCGGCGGTCCTTCTTCCTCCGGCCAGAACTCAGGTCTCCGCGTTCCGCTTTTCCTCCGCTCCCATTCGCTTTCATCTTCGGGCATTCGCGGTTCGAGTCCCACGGCAGAGGACTGCCATGTCTACAACGAACACTCCGTCCGTCGCCTGCCGGAACACCGCCCTCGAATTTTTTTCAAAAATCCGCCACGAGTTTTTCTACCATTCGCGTGGATCTTCCCTCATTCGCGGGCACGCCATTTCCGGTCTCCGCCTTCCGCTATCCGGTTTCTTCCCTTCCCGGTTTTCACCTCCCTGGCCCCGGCTGGATTGGCACGATTTTCGGGTCATGTTAAAAAAAATGGGGCTTTCCTAGATTAGACGGGAAGACCCGAAAATTATCTGGGTCAGGTGGGTCAGAGGGTCTGCAGCAGTGTGCATTTTTTCAAAATGGCATCGCCAAGTTTCCGCGGGTTGGTGTTCCTTCCCGGGCCTGCTCTGGTGTCATGGCTTTTGAGGCCAAGCGAGTATCAGAGCAAAGCAACAGGAATTCTTGTGCCGCCTATCGTGTTGTTGTCGGTTTACACGCCGGTTACTTGCTGAACTCTATGATCTCCGCCTCCTTCACATTTTTCTTCTCGAAAACGACTTTTCGGTTTTCATCAAGAACTGTCAGGGTGAAGTTTTTCAAGCGATCACCAGCGCCATCGGTGCGGTTGTGCACCTTGATCTTCTCGATGTCCAAGGTTTGGCCCAGATCCACTTCCCACCAGGGATTGGTCTCTGTCGCGGTGTGGGTAACTGAATTCTTCGCATAATGTCCGTCGGTCTTGCCGTCCACCGCCCGTTCGGGTGTCCCCCCGTGCTCGGTAGAGCTCGCCGAGGCTTTCTGTCCCAGCGCGAAGTTTCTGCCGATTTCAAACACCTCGACCTCGGCGAGGGAGAGAACCCGACCGCTGCCGGGTAGTTCGATTCGGACAAAGCGCCCCTTCACCGGTGCCATTTCCTCCTGCTGCAGTAGCCGCTTCGGGAGCGGTTTCAACGGGCCTGGCTTGCTCGCCGGGTCCCGGAAGAGCATGTTGATCCTCTTCACTTTCTCGACATCGGCCTTCACCACCTTGCGGTCATAGGTGATGAAGCCGTTCACCTCATCGTTGCAGTCGGTCAGTTCCGTGTAGATGATCGCACAGAGGTTTTGGGGAATGCGCATCCGGCAGGCCTGGATGACCAGGTCTTCATACATCGAGAGAAACTCTTCTTCCGACGAGGCGTCCGGTCCATACCCCCAGTGATTATCGTGCTCGATCGAGTTCTCTTTGATCAGGTAGCCGATGCCTCCGTATTCCCCGAAGGTTGAGGGGATGTGGGCATCGTAGTCATAGAACTTGAGGTTCCTTTCGTAACAGTGCCCATCGTAAAAATCCGTGTTGTAGCGCTTGCGGTTGAATTCGTTCGGGTAGACATGACTGGTGGTATTGATCAGGCGAGTGCGGTCGAGTTTTCTTGCCCGCACGGTCATGCCGAATGGATCAAACTGCCCGACGCGTTCGTTGAAGATCACCCAGCAGATAATCGAGGGATGATTGTAGAGCTGGGTGATCATGTCGGTGAGGGCGTTTCTCTGAAATTGCTTGTCCTCCTCCGTTTCAATCGCCCGCTTCGAGAAATAGGATTGGGGCGCAAGGTCCTGCCACACGAGCATGCCCAGCACATCGCACCAATAATACCAGCGGCTTGCCTCGACCTTGAAATGCTTGCGCAGGACATTGAATCCCATCGCTTTTGCCTGTTCGATTTCCCACTTCATGGCTTCATCCGAAGGGGGTGTCACAAAGCTTTCCGGCCAGAAGGTCTGATCCAGCAACCCGGTCTGGTAGTAGAGTTCGTTGTTCAGCAACAACCGCGGAGCGCCATCGATCTCGCCTGCCTCGATCTTGCGCATGCCGAAGTAGCTCTTGACGCTGTCAACCACTTCATTTCCCCGCCTGAGTTCCAAGGTCAGGTCATACAAAAACGGCTTTTCGGGACTCCACAGCTTCTGGTTCGGAATCTTGAGTGTGATGTCTTGGCCTGCTGGCGCCTCAGCCGTGGCAACGACTTGTCCGCCATCAAGCGCCGTGGCCACCACTTGGCATCCTTCAAGTGATCCTGAGTCCGGTATTTCGATGCGTAGCGTGCTGGCATCAATATCCGGCGTTTGCCGGAAAGAGGGGATATATTGGACCGGAACGGGTTCGGCCCAGACCCCCAGCCAAATGCCCGACAAGCGACCCGGCTTTCCGCGGGGAATGCGAGGATCCCGGTCATCAAAATAAACAAGGACTTCATTCTTGCCGGCCTTGAAATCGCTCACCTCGAAAGAAAAACGCTTATAGGTTCCGGAATTGGATCCGAGCTCCTTGGAGTTGAAGTAGACCTTCGAGTTGCCACCCACCGATTCAAAATGCAGCACGACTTTCCCCTTCCACGATTCCGGGATGTCGATGGTCTTGCGATACCATCCTCTGTTCCATCCGTGCTTGAGACAACTGGTGACCGCGTCCGTGGCGGACGGCACCAGGGCCTTCTCCGGAAACGATGTCGGCAGCACGGGTGGCTCCGGTCCGTCCCCGAGGAAATCCCATTCCCCGTTCAGGTTCATCCACTCGTCGCGCACCATCTGCGGACGCGGATACTCCGGCAGCGGCGTTTTTAAGCGTAACCCATCGGCCCAGCGGGAAACGAGCGGCGGCTTCCGCTGCCAAGACAAACTGTGTTGCTCTCCTTCCCCTTTCGTAGGCGTCTCCTGAGCCATGGCCGGAACAACGGCCAGCAAGACGATGCAGAAAATAGAGCGCCCGTTGGGTCTCAATAGATTTTTCATGGTCAGGTAAATAGCGGTGTGCGTTGGAGCTTACTGGTTTGTTTTCGCGCCGAGCGGGATGGCGGTGGCGGCGTAGGGATTGAGTGAATCGGGTCCCGACACCGGCTTCGGGTGGCTCACGAGGAAATGGTTCTCATCGACGAGGTTGATGTAGGCATGGGTGGCCTCCGGCGGGACGGTGGCCTTGAGCGAACCATTGTCGATCTCGGCCTCCATGCGGAACCACTCCTGGATTGTCTGTTTGGGCGGCAGTGGAACATCGATCGCATACAGAACATCCGCGCGGACGACTCGGGCGCCGTTTTCCTGGAAGGTGGCGGTGACCGTGTGACCGTCCACCTTGTGTCCGGTGACGGTGGGCGCTTTCTCTTTGTTGGGTAGCGCGAATTTGCTGTCGGGATTCCAGTAGGGGTAGCTGGCCTTCATTTCGGTGAGAATCTCCGTCAGGCGGGCATTCAACTCGGCGGTCTTTTCGGGCAGTTCCTCGGCGAGGTTTTTCGACTCCTCGAAATCCACGCGAACTGGCTTGCCGGTCTTGGTGTCAACGAGGCGGTAGAGCTCCAGCGGGGGGATTTTCCCATCGTGAGTATCGTAGTTGCGGATGAGTTTGAAATCCCCGGCGCGGATCGTGCTTTGGAACGAAGTGGCTCCCAGATGCGGATAATGCCAAACCATCTCCTGGCGTGCCTTGCCGTGTTGATCGAGCACAAGCGAGGGGTCGTTGACCGCTCCCGTCAGCAGGGGCAGGAGATCGGCGCCGTCGAGGTTTTTTCCTTTCGGCTTCGCGATGCCCGCCATCGACAAAATGGTGGGGTAAAAATCGAGGCCGTTGACCATGACATCGCTCTCCTTCCCGGCGGGAATGCCCGGTCCGGCGACGAGGAACGGCACGCGCACGCCGCCTTCCTTCGGCGACATCTTGCCTTTGTCGAGGGGCGCGTTGTCGGTGATGATCTCCTTGCCGGCCCCCTCCATGCCGCCGTTGTCGGAAGTGAAGAAGATGTAGGTGTTATCGATGAGCTTGTGGCCGGGATTGCGGGGATCGTCGGTGGTTTCGAGGAACTCGACGAGCTGGCCGACATAGTGGTCGAGCGTTTCCACCATGGCGCAGTAGTAGGGATTCCGCTGCCCCTCGAGCGTCCAGTCTCCGGGTTCGGCGGGAAAATCGACGCCGAGCTTTTTGCAGTATTTTTCGATGAGTGCCTTGCTGCGGGATTGGATGGGCGTGTGGACGAGCCAGGTCGCGTAATAGAGGAAGAACGGCTTGGCTTTGTTGTCTGCCATGAAGTCCAGCGCGGCGGTGGTTACGGGATCGGTCGGGAAGCCCTCGGCATCGAGGCGGTAGGGATCGCCCGGCTTGTCGGTGGCAAAGCCTTCGAGGCGGTTTTTCATGCCGGATTGCACCCCTCTGACATCGAATCCGTTCCGGTGGGAGGTGAAGTCGAACCCCTGATCCAAGGGACCGGGAAACGAGAAGTGGCCCATGGCCATGTGCCATTTGCCCGTGTGCCCGGTGGCATAGCCTTGCCCACGAAGAATCTTGGCGAGCGTGAGTTCGTTTTCGGGCATGCGGCCGCTATGCCAAGGGGTGATCAATCGCGCGCTGGGCGAACCCGATGGCGGATTGCCGCCCATGACATGGGTGTTTTGGGCACGGGCGGGGTGGTTCCCGCTCATGATCGCACAGCGGCTCGGAGCGCAGGTCGCCGCGGGGGAATAGCCATTGCGAAATAAAACCCCGCGCTTGGCGAGCGCGTCGATATTCGGTGTCTCCATCGGCGATGGCTCGTCGATGTCGTAGCATTTCACATCCTGCCA
>JBMTBF010000128.1:0-4758 GCA_049429585.1 Terrimicrobiaceae bacterium
CCACGAAAACGAGCACGAGACCGAGCCCATATTTGAGGAAGCGGAATTTGTGCACGACGCCGGCGAGGAGGAAGAACATCGCGCGCAGACCGAGGATGGCGAAGATGTTTGAGGTGAAAACAATCATCGGCTCCTTGGTGATCGCGTAGATCGCCGGCACGGAATCAATGGCAAAAATGACATCCGAGATTTCGATAAAAACAAGCGCCACAAACAGCGGGGTCGCCATCAACTTCCCGCTGTGGTGAAGGAAAAATCTTTGGCCTTCGTGCTGCGGGGTGATGGGTAGGATGCGTTTCAGGAATTTCAGAATCGGATTTTTTTCCGGATCGAGCGGCTTTTCGGGTGCCAGAAGAACCTTGATGCCGGTGAGGATGAGAAACACGCCAAAGAGGACGACGACCCAGTAGTAGTGAATGAGCGCCGCCCCGATCGCGATGAAGATACTACGGAAAACCAGCGCCCCGATGATGCCGTAGAAAAGGACGCGATGCTGATATTTGTCCGGGATGTTGAAGTAGGTGAAAATGACAACGAACACGAAGATGTTGTCCACAGAGAGCGCCTTCTCGACGATATAGCCGGTGAAGTACTGCAGCATCGCGCGGTGCGCCTCCACGGAAGGATCGAAGCCGGGAATCGCGAGCAACCGGGAGTCGTTGAAAAAACGGAACTCCGCGAATTTGCCGAACAGCCAGCCGAACGCGATCGCCATCGCGACCCAGACAATGCTCCAAGCCAGAGCCTCTCGAAATTTAATCTCATGCGCCTTGCGGTGAAACACCCCGAGATCAAGCGCCAGCACGGCGAGAACAAAAACCGTGAAGCCACAGTAAAACCACCAGTAATCGGCGATGGGGAATAAGTTCATGCCTGCATCTTGCGGGGGCGGGCCGATTTTGACTATACGACGATTCCGAAAGAATCCTTAGGCAAAAGCTAATGGCCGTTTGGATGACTTTCAGGGAAGCATCTGAAGCAAGCACTTCGTAGCGTCCCGTCCTGCCAACCACGCACCCTCAATGCGTCCTCCGGCGCACCAGTCGCCCGCTGCGACGAGAGGAGCATGGGAATGATGTGTGATCGGGCCGGATGGCGATTCCTCCGATGCCGGGAGGGCGTAGCGCCACCTCTGAACGAAGGTTTCGAGGGGCGAAGTCCAATCAAGCGAAGTCATTTCCGACGCTCTGTGGAGCAAGGCGGAGGCGATTTCTTCCTCCGGCGCATTGGCATTGGCCAAGCTGAAACCCGGGGCGGCATGGAGCATTAGAATCGTGCGGTTCGAGTGAAGTTCGGGGCGTTTGCTGGAATCATTTCCGATCCAGTTCAGCACCTTGTCGCCCGGCGCTTGGATGCCTTGCCAGGGAAGTTCGATTCGTAAAAAATACGCAGCCACCGCGAGGCATGGCCACGAGGGGTGATGCGCGATTTCTTCCGCCACTGTTGGCGCGGACTCGGCGAGCAAGGCGCTACTTTGCGCGGGCGGAAGCGTAAGCAAAAGGCTCCGGGATTTCACGAATCGACCATCCTCAAGTATGGCATGCCAGCGGTCATCGACCACGCGGAGTCGTTCGACTTTCGAATCGCGCTTCACCACATCGCCTAGCGGATCGCCTAAAGCGCGCCCGAGCGAGGCCATTCCCTTCCGACATGCATAGCGGGGGTGGTTGAAGTTCTCTGGAGGGTGAAGTTTGCCATCCGAGAAGAGGTGGAAACCGCGCGTCCACTCGTGACACACCCCGGCCTCAACCCAGCGCTCGACCTGCGCGGCGAAATCCGGGTTTTTGGCGGTGAAAAATTGGGCGCCGTGATCGACGGGGAGGCCGTTCCAGCGCCTTGTCGCGGCGCGGCCACCAAGGCCTCGGCTTTTTTCCAGTACTAGAACGGAGCGACCTGCGGCCTGCAGCCGGGTTGCGGCGTGGAGTCCGCAAAGCCCGGCTCCCACGATCAGGATTTCAGTGTCCATGTATCAAAAAAACAGCCGCAAGGTGAGTTGCGGCTGTTTTTTGTTTGGAACTATCGCGCCGGGCGATCAGGCGATGGTCACCTCTTTGGCGAGGTAGACATCCTGAATGGCGTGGAGAAGCTTGGCGCCCTCGTCCATCGGGCGCTGGAAAGCCTTGCGGCCGGAGATGAGGCCGGTGCCACCCGCGCGTTTGTTCACCACGGCGGTGAAGACGGCTTCGTTGAAGTCGTTCTTGCCGCTCGCGCCGCCGCTGTTGATGAGGCCGGCGCGGCCCATGTAGCAATTCACGACCTGGTAGCGGCAGAGGTCGATCGGGTGGTCGGTGGTGAGTTCGGTGTAGATGCGCTCGTCGAGCTTGCCGTAGCTGGAGCCGCCGGTGTTGAGAGCCTTGAAGCCTCCGTTGTTCTCGGGGAGCTTCTGCTTGATGATGTCGGCCTGGATGGTGCAACCGAGGTGGTTGGCTTGGCCGGTGAGGTCGGCGGCGAGATGATAATCCTTGTCGCCTTTGATGTTGAAGGCCGAGTTGCGGAGGTAGCACCAGAGAACAGTGGCCATGCCAAGTTCGTGGGCGTAGGCGAATGCCTCGGCGACCTCGACGATTTCGCGGTGGGCGTCGTCGGATCCGAAGTAGATCGTGGCGCCAACGGCAGCCGCACCCATGTCATGTGCGGTCTTGATTTTTCCAAAGAGGATTTCCTTGAAGGCGTTCGGGTAGGTGAGGAGTTCGTTGTGGTTGATTTTAACGAGGAACGGAATCTTGTGCGCGTATTTGCGCGAAACCGCGCCGAGGACGCCGAAGGTCGAGCAGACAGCATTGCAACCGCCCTCGATGGCGAGCTTCACGATATTCTCGGGATCGAAATACGCGGGGTTTTTCGCGAAGCTGGCGCCGGCGGAGTGCTCGATGCCTTGGTCGACCGGCAGGATCGAAACATATCCTGTGCCTGCGAGGCGGCCGGAATTGTAGATCCACTGGAGATTGTTCAAAACGCGCTGGTTTCGGTCGGTGTGGGCGAAGATGCGGTCCACGAAGTCGGGGCCGGGGAGATGGAGCTGATCCTTCGAGACGGTTTTCGAAGTGTGTTTGAGCAGGTAGTCGGCCTTGTCGCCGAGAGCGGAAACGATGTTGTCGATCATGGTGTGAAATAGATTGTTGAGCCGCGACTAGTAAAAAAGGTGGCACCCCATGTCGAGCAATTCGGTGTTTTTCCCGTTGACGCGTTGAAATGGATTGACCGCGGGGGGAGCTTCTGAAAAACCACGGCGCGTTCCATGTTATCTTTTACTGCTTTTGGAATGGTGTGCTCCGTGTTTCTCGGATGCGTGTGGTGGGTCAGCTGCAATGATCAGGGGGTTTCCTGAATCGGCGGCTTCGAAGGGATTTTTCTGAAACACTGAATGCAACCCTGGCTTTGCTTTGAATGGAATACGACGGCGGGGGATTTTTCCGCGCCTCCGCCAGCGTCCCTGAGCATCCGTGCCGCCAATCGCGGGGACGAAGAGGTGGTTGGCAAGGTTCTTCGCACCGCGTTCTCAATGGATTCGGCTTGGGGTGACGTGATACGCCGCTTGGAGGAAAGTATGGAGCGCTTTGTCGATGATGCGTTCGATAAAGGCCGCGAGATGCCCTCGTGCGTGGTGGCCCAACACGGCTCACGCATCATCGGCGTTTCGGTGCTGGACGCCGATCCCGATTCGCTGAACCACCTTTCCAGCGGACCTGTTATCCTTCATGAATACCGCAATCGGGGCCTTGGAAGCGCTTTGCTGGCGGCTTCGCTGAATTTTCTCCGCCAAGAGGGCCTCTCCAAAGTGCGCGGTGTGACGCGGGCGAACTCGACGGCGGCGCGATTTATTTACTCGAAGTTCGGCAGCCAGCAGATCGCTTGCGCCCTGGATCCCTTGCAGATCGCCGCGCATTGAGCGGGGCGGGGGATTTTAGGCTTTTCACGCCGTGATGGATCGGGGAAAAATCAGTCCCATGCAGGGCCTTTTCGATCAATACGAAACGGAGGGTTTTTTCGATGAGATGTTCGAGGCGGATGGCAAAGTCCGTCCACACTATGAGCGGCTCCTCGGGCGATTCTCGGAAATGGATACCGCCACTTTCGAGCGCAAGCGTGCGATGGCGGAGAGCGCCTACCTCAACCAAGGAATCACTTTCACGGTCTATCGAGGTGAAGAGGGCACGGAGCGGATCATGCCGTTCGACCTTGTGCCGCGCATCATCCCGGCCGACGAATGGCGACACCTCGAGCGCGGCCTCGAGCAACGCCTCCGCGCGCTGAATCTTTTCCTTCATGATGTCTACCACGATCAGCGGATCGTGAAGGAGGGCGTCGTGCCGCTCGAAATCATCCGCACGGCTAAACACTACCGGCCTGAACTTGTCGGACTCGATGTGCCGCACGGGATTTACATCCATGTCTGCGGAACAGATCTCGTTCGTGGCGCGGATGGAACCTACTTCGTGCTCGAGGACAACGGCCGCTGCCCGTCTGGCGTTTCGTATGTCTTGGAAAACCGCCAGGCGATGAAGCGGGTTTTCCCGAAACTCTTCAGCCGATATGGCGTGAGGCCAGTCGACCGCTACCCCCAGGAACTTCTCGCCGCCCTGCGCCATGTCGCACCGGGTGGAAATCCCGATCCGACGGTCGTCGTCCTCACGCCAGGGATCTACAACTCCGCGTATTTCGAACACTCGTTCCTCGCTCGAGCGATGGGCATCGAGATTGTCACGAGTCAGGACCTCATTGTTCAGGACGCCCGGGTTTTCATGAAGACCACAAAGG
>JBMTBF010000129.1:0-4648 GCA_049429585.1 Terrimicrobiaceae bacterium
GCCGTTTTTGCGGGTGATGTGGAGGGTGACATCTTGGCGGGGTTGGATGCTGTCGCTGAGGCCGGTGATGTCGTAGGTTTCGGTGCCGTCGAGGTTGAGCGTTTGGACGCTGACGCCTTCGGGGAATTGGAGCGGGAGGACGCCCATGCCGACGAGGTTGGAGCGGTGGATGCGTTCGAAGCTTTGGGCGACGACGGCTTTGACTCCGAGGAGGCGGGTGCCTTTGGCGGCCCAGTCGCGGCTGGAGCCGGTGCCGTATTCTTGTCCGGCGAAGACGATGAGCGGGGTGCCAGCGGCCTGGTATTTCATGCAGGCGTCGTAGATGCTCATTTGCTCGCCGGTGGGCTGGTGGATCGTGAGTCCGCCTTCCACGCGCGTGCCGTCGGCTTTGGCGGGGATCATGAGGTTTTTGATGCGGACATTGGCGAAGGTGCCGCGGGTCATGACGCGGTCATTGCCACGGCGGCTGCCGTAGCTGTTGAAATCCACCGCTTCGATGCCGTTTTCGACGAGGTATTTTCCAGCGGGCGAGCTGGCTTTGATGGCGCCGGCGGGCGAGATGTGGTCGGTCGTGACCGAGTCGCCGAAGATGCCCATGGGACGGGCGCCTTGGATGTCGGAGATGGTTCCGGCGGACATGCCGAAGTTCTCGAAGAAGGGAGGTTCCTGGATGTAGGTGCTCTTGCGGTCCCAATCGTAGATCTGGCCGACGCTGGATGGCACTTCGTTCCACTTCGGATTCTGGTCTGCGAAGCCGGTGTAGAGTTTTTGGAAAACCTCGGGCTTGAGGGCGGCCTGCATTTCGTTGCGGATTTCCTCGAGGCTGGGCCAGATGTCTTTCAGGAAAACATCAACGCCGGCGCTGTCTTTGGCGATGGGTTCCTTGGTGAGGTCGATGTCCACGCGGCCGGCGAGCGCGTAGGCGACGACGAGCGGTGGCGACATGAGGAAGTTGGCGCGGATGTTTTGGTGAATGCGGGCCTCGAAGTTGCGGTTGCCTGAGAGCACTGCGGCGGTGACGAGGTCGTTTTCGACGATGGCGGATTCGATCTCAGGCGCGAGCGGGCCGGAGTTGCCGATGCAGGTCGTGCAGCCGTAGCCGACGATCTGGAAGCCAAGCTGGTCGAGGTAAGGCTGGAGGCCGGTGGTCTCGAGGTAGTCCTTCACGACGCGGGAACCGGGAGCGAGCGAAGTCTTCACGGCGGGATCGACGCGGAGGCCGCGGCTGGCGGCTTTTTTCGCGAGGAGGCCGGCGCCGATCATCACGCTCGGGTTGCTGGTGTTTGTGCAGCTCGTGATAGCGGCGATGAGGACGGAGCCGTTGCGGAGGTGGAGGTCGCCTTTGGCGTGGGCGGCGGTGATGGCGTCAGGGGTCGGGCGGTCATTGACCATTTCGGCCTCGTCGGCGCTTTGGGAGCCATTGCGTTTGACGGCAGCCGTCTTGGAGAGGTCGTTCGCAGCCTTGCCGTAGCCGCCTTCGGCGACAGATTTCGTGAGCAGGCTGGTGAAAGTGTTTTTGAGATCGGGGACATTGATGCGGTCCTGCGGGCGCTTGGGGCCTGCCACGCCGGGCTGGACGCTCGAGAGGTCGAGGTCGATATCCACGCTGTATTCGATGTCGCCTTTTTTCGGCATACCGAAGAGGTTTTGGGCCTTGAAGTAGTTTTCGAACGCGCGGCATTGCTCTGGCGTGCGGCCGGTGGCGGCGAGGTAGTTGACGGATTCGGCATCGACGGGGAAGAAGCCCATCGTGGCGCCGTATTCGGGAGCCATGTTCGCGATCGTCGCGCGGTCGGTGAGTGGCAGCGTGGCAGCGCCTTCGCCGTAGAATTCGACAAATTTTCCAACCACCTTCGCGGCGCGGAGGAGTTGGGTGACATGCAGGGCGAGGTCGGTCGCGGTGACGCCTTCGCGCAAGCGGCCGGTGAGGTTCACGCCCACAACCTCGGGAGTCAGGAAATAGACAGGCTGGCCGAGCATTCCCGCCTCGGCTTCGATGCCGCCGACACCCCAGCCAACGACGCCAAGGCCGTTGATCATGGTGGTGTGGGAGTCGGTGCCGACGAGCGTGTCGGGGTAGAAAACATCACCGGCATTGAGCACGCCTTTGGCGAGATACTCGAGATTCACCTGGTGCACGATGCCGATGCCGGGAGGCACGACGCCGAAAGTCTGGAATGCCTGCTGGCCCCATTTGAGGAACTGGTAGCGCTCGCGGTTGCGCTTGAATTCCATGTCGAGATTGAGCTGGAGCGCATTCGCCGAGCCGTAGAAATCGACCTGCACCGAGTGGTCCACCACGAGATCAACGGGCACGAGGGGCTCGATGATCGCGGGGTTGCCGCCGAGGCCTTTCACAGCCGTGCGCATCGCGGCGAGGTCCACCAGAAGCGGCACGCCGGTAAAGTCCTGCAAAACAATGCGGGCGACGACAAAAGGAATCTCTTCCGGCGCGGGAGCCTTGGCATTCCAATTGGCGAGCGTCTCGACATCACGCGCCTGGACTTTTTTTCCATCGCAGTTGCGGAGGACGGATTCCAGGACGATGCGGATGCTAACGGGGAGCTTGGAAATTGGGCCGACGCCTGCCTCTTGCAGGGCGGGAAGGGAGTGAAGTTGGGCGGTTTTTCCGTTTCCGAGATCGAAGGAGCGCAGGGTATTGAAGGGCGATTTCATGCTTAAACCCTGAATCCAAGCAGTTCGGGAGCCCCATCGCAATCTCGTTTCCGAACCAAAGTCGGGCTTCACCCCGTTTTTCTTGTGAGGTCATTTTGATAGGTGGAAACTCCATCCATCATGAAAAACGAATCCATTCCTCACACCGGCGCGCCGAAACCGAATAACGCCGCCATTCTCGCCTGGGTCGAGGAATTCGCCGCCCTCACACGCCCCGAGCAAATCTTCTGGTGCGACGGGTCCGAGGAACAAGACAAGGCCATGCGTGAGGCGATCATCGCTTCGGGCGCCGGCCAGTGGCTGAACCCCGAAAAGCGCCCGAACTCCCTCATCGTCCGCAGCGATCCCCGCGATGTCGCGCGCGTGGAGGAGCGGACCTACATCTGCTCGCAGTCGAAAAAAGATGCTGGCCCGACGAACAACTGGGAAGCCCCTGACAAGATGAAAGCGATACTCCAAGGCTTGTTCGAAGGCTGCATGCGCGGACGCACTCTTTTTGTGATTCCCTTCAGCATGGGGCCGGTCGGCTCGCCAATCGCCCAATACGGCATCGAACTCTCCGACAGCCCGTATGTCGTCGCGAACATGAAAATCATGACACGCGTGAGCCCCGAGGTTTACCAGCAGATCGAAAAAACCGGCGTCTTCGTGAAATGCCTGCACTCGGTCGGGTGCCCGCTCGAGCCTGGCCAGAAGGATGTCGCCTGGCCCTGCAACCCGCCCGAGACCTACATCACCCACTTCCCCGAGGAGCGGTTGATTATGAGCTTCGGCTCCGGCTACGGCGGCAACGCCCTCCTTGGCAAAAAATGCTTCGCCCTCCGCATCGCTTCCGCCATGGCGCGCGATGAGGGTTGGATGGCCGAACACATGCTCGTGCTCGGCGTGAAGTCACCCGACGGCGAGAAAACCTATGTCACCGCCGCATTCCCGAGTGCGTGCGGCAAGACGAATTTCGCGATGATGGTTCCGCCCGACTCGATTAAAAACCAAGGCTGGGAAATCACCTGCGTGGGCGACGACATTGCCTGGATCAAGCCTGGCCCCGACGGCTATCTGCGCGCGATCAACCCCGAGGCGGGCTTTTTTGGCGTCGCCCCTGGCACCTCGTATTCGAGCAACCCGATCGCGATGGACTCGATCAAACGCGACACCATTTTCACCAATGTCGCCCTCACCGACGATGGCGATGTCTGGTGGGAAGGAATGACGAAAGAGCCCCCCGCGCATCTCATCGACTGGCTCGGTCGGGACTGGAAACCAGGCCAGACCGACAAGGACGGCAAGCCTGTGCTGAGCAGCCATCCAAACAGCCGCTTTACGGCTCCGGCACGGAATTGCCCGGTGATCGACCCCGAATGGGAAAATCCCGAGGGCGTGCCGGTGAGGGCAATTATTTTCGGCGGACGCCGCTCCACGACGATGCCGCTCATTTTCCAATCCTTCAACTGGTCGCACGGCGTTTATCTCGGGGCCACGATGGGATCGGAGATGACCGCCGCCGCCGCCGGCACGCTCGGCCAGGTCCGTCGCGACCCGATGGCGATGCTGCCCTTCTGCGGCTACAACATGGGCGACTACCTCACCCACTGGCTCCAGATGCGGAAACTCATCAAATATGTGCCCCGCATTTTCCATGTGAACTGGTTCCGCAAAAGCCCCGAGGGCAAGTTCCTCTGGCCCGGCTACGGCGAGAACACCCGCATCCTCAAATGGATGGTCGAACGCTGCCGCCCCGGCGCCCATGCACTCGAAACCACGATCGGCTGGCTTCCCGACTACGAGGACATCGACATGGAGGGACTCGAAAAAACGGTCACTCCCGAAGTATTCGCCGAAGCCCAGAAAATCGACACCTCCGAGTGGCACCGCGAACTGCTCCTGCAGGACGAACTCTTCATCAAACTCTACAGCGAGCTGCCAAAAGACCTCATCTTCCAGCGCGAACTATTGATGTCGCGGTTGTAAAAAA
>JBMTBF010000130.1:0-4648 GCA_049429585.1 Terrimicrobiaceae bacterium
GAGGAGGTGTCGGAGCGGGCGTAGGGGAGGATCAGGTTTGGGCCGTGGATCATGGCGCCGCAACTGTAGACGACATTCGGCACATAGCCTTCGCGTTCGTCGGGGGCGGGGCGGAGGAGGGGTTCGCGCAGGCGGCCGATGACGCGCGAGGGGTCGTGGAGGTCGAGGAGGACGGCGCCGAGGCAGTATTTGCGCATGGGGCCGACGCCGTGGGTGATGACGAGCCAGCCGGCTTCGGTTTCAATCGGCGAGCCGCAGTTGCCAAGTTGCACGAATTCCCACGGATGTTTGGGCCGGATCAAGACCTGGGACTCATACCAAAAGTGCAGGTGATCCGAGAACATGAGGTGGATGTTTTCGCCGTCCTGTCGGCCGAGCATGGCGTATTGGCCGTGGATTTTTCTGGGGAAAAGGGCGAGGCCTTTGTTGCGGATGGCGGGGCCGTTGAGGGTGCAGATGGAAAACTCGCGGAAGTCGCGCGTGTGGACCATTTGCGGGAGGACGACATTGCCATCGTAGGCGGTGTAGGTGGCCATATAAGTGGTCGAGCCATCGTCCTCGCGGAACGGCACGAAACGGGCGTCCTCGATGCCATTCAGCTCGCCTTGGGAAAACGGGAAGAGGATTTTCTCGGAAATATCCAGCCCCTCGGGAAAGACCACCGTGTAGTTCGATTGCGCCAACAGCAATGCGCGCTCGGCGGCGCGTTTCACACTCGGCTCAGCGGAGCCGGAGCGAATGCGGCGGACGAGGTTCACGAGATCGCTCATCAAAAAACCTGCAGGCAGGCCTTGCGTGGCGAGCCCCACGACCTCGAACTCCACGCCGAGCTCCTGGAGTTTTCGCCGGAAGGTGGCGAGATCGTAGCGCGCGGCAGGGTGGGGGCGGGGTTGCTGGACATAGCGCGAGACGGGATCGAGCCGCAGGTTTGCTTCGGAATCAAGGATGCCAGAGCGGAAGGTGATCGAGGAAATGTGGCCCTCGCCCGTGGCGCGGAGGCTGAGGATCACGCGGCGCTCGTCGGGCTGGAGGCCGCTTTGGTCAGGCGCGGGGAAGATGCCGGGATTGAAGAGCGCGGTGGATTCCAGAGAGTATTCGTTCGTGAAATACGAGCCGAGCAACAACTGGCGTGGCTCGGTGAGTTCCTGGTCGGTGGGCAACAGGTGCCGGATTTGATCGAACCGCTCGGCAAAGATATCGCGGAGCCGCCCGTGACGGCCGAGGAAGTCGGAGAAAACCTCGTCGAGCTTGGCTTCGACAGCGGCCTCGTCCATGTGCATGACCCGCGAAAAGAGACTGACCACGCGAGGATTTGGTTCGGGAACGGAAACGGGTTTGACGATGAGCGAGGGGATGAATGGCCGCAGCAGAACGCGGCGCGGGTCGGGATCGATGGTTATGCGGAGGCGGCGGATTTTGGATTCGAGCGACATGGTTTTTTACAAGAGGCACACGGTGGGCGCGGCGGTGTGGAGGGTTTGGATTTCGGCGCGGGCGAGAAGGAAGGACAGGGTCGATTCCGCGCCTTGGTTTCGGTTCGCGCGGCTTTCGTGGAGGCCATCGCGGCAACCACCGGTCTCGTGGTCGTAGAGAGGAAGCCGGAGATCGTTGGCGCCGAGGAACCACTCGAAAGCGCGTTGCGCGGAGTGTTTCCAGCGCGGATCGCCCGTGGCGTTGAAGGCCTCGATGCAGGCTCCCACGGAGGCGGCGGCCTCGAGCGGTTGCTGGTCGTGGAGCGCGGGCTGGCCGCCACGAAGCAGGAAGCCATTCGAGCCCACGGGGCGGAAGTGACCCGCGCCGGTGGATTGGATTTCCATGAGCCAATCGAGCGCCTCGAGGCCGAGGGTCTTCATGCGGTCGTTCCCCGTGAAGCGGCCCGCGAGGATCAACGCCTGCGGCAGGCGCGCGTTGTCGTAGGCCACGATGTCCTCGCCCCATGGCCAATCCGGGGCCGCGTTGCCCTCGAACAACGCGAGAAGTTTTCCCGACAAATCCTCCCTTTGGCGGTCGGCGAGAAGATCGCCGTGGAGTGTGCGGAAATATTCATGCAGGCCGAGCAGGGCAAACGCCCACGCGCGCGGCGAGGTGAAGTCGCTGACAGCGGGGAGCGCGCGTTCCATCAACGAGGCCGCCCAGGCGCGGAGGTCTGGGTTGGCGGCTCGGCCGACCATGGTGCCGAGCGCCCAGAGGGCACGGCCGTGGCTGTCCTCCGAGCCGTTCTCCTCGATCCAGCGCCGGTCGAATCCCATGAAGTTCCGGAAACGGCCCAGCTCCGGGGAGAAGGCGTGCTGGAGAAAGGCGGCAGCGGCGGTTTGCAGGCGCTGGATTTCCTCCCCGCCCTCGCCGAGTTCCTCGAGCAGTGTGGCGAGGATCAGTGCGCGCGCATTGTCATCGGTGCAATACCCGTGATCGAACCACGGCACGGTGTGAATGGCGTGCTGGAAAACCCCGGTGGAATCGCTCATTCGCAGAAGGTGCCCGAAGCTCCACGGCGGGAGGTTTTCGCCGGAGGCGGGAGGATTTGGGGTTCGCGCGCGCGGGCGGCTGCGGATTTGGAAAAGCTGGCGCGCCTCCTCGAAAACCCGCGCGTAGGCCCGGCCGACCTCCGGCCAAATCATCTCGCGCCCGGCGAGGTAGGCTTGTTTCCTCATCGCGTGGCGGCGCGGGTGGTCCTCGAAAATCCCCAGCACCGCTGTGGCGATCGCCTCCGCGTCGCGGAACGGCACCAGCTCGCCGCGGCCGTCGCGCAGGAGTTCGGCGGCGTGCCAATACGGCGTCGAGACCACGGCTTTGCCCGCGCCGAAGCAGTAGGAGAGCGTGCCCGAGGTGATTTGCGATTCGTTCAAGTAGGGCGTGAGGTAGATGTCCGCCGCGCCGATGAACTCGCACAACTCCGCCGACTCCACATAGCGGTTCACGAACATCACATTTTCCTCCACCCCAAGTTCGCGGGCGAGGTCCTCGAGCGAATGCCGGTAGCGCTCGCCCTCGCGTCGCAGGAGGTTCGGATGCGTGGCGCCGAGGATGATGTAGACCACCTCGGGATGATCCATGGCGATGCGCGGCAGGGCGCGGATGCCGTATTCGATGCCCTTGCCGGGCGAGAGCAGGCCGAAGGTCAGCAACACCGGCCGTCCAGCCACGCCGAAGTGGTCCTTGTAAAAATTCGGATCGACGAAGGGGATGTCGGGGATGCCGTGCGGGATGATGGAGATTTTTTCCTCCGAAATGCCGTGGACTTCGCGCAGCAGCGACGCGCCTTTTTCCGTCATCACCACCAGCTTGCTCGAGCAATCCACCAATTCCTCGAACGCCCGCTTCTGATCCGGCTCGGGCTTTTCGAGCACCGTGTGGAGCGTGGTGACGGTCGGAATCCCCGCGCGGCGCAGGAGGGTGTTGATGTGGCTCCCGGCGGGTCCGCCGAAAATGCCGAACTCGTGTTGCAGGCAAATCACATCGGCGTGGGAGACTTTCAAAAACTCCGCCGCGCGCAGGTAGGAAGGGGCGTCGTCCTCCGGAATTTCGAACCGCACCTCGGGCGGATAGGCGTAGTTGCCGCCGGGCTCGGTAACCGCCACCACCGGGCAGGGCCAGCCGTTCTCCATTCCCTCGAGCGCACTGCGCAGATCGCTGGTGAAGGTGGCGATGCCGCACTTTCGCGGTGGATAGTTGCCGACGATGGCGACCTTGCTGGCTTGGCGTTCCGACATGCCGAGGTTTTCGCAAGCCGGGCGAGTTTTTCCCATGGGGTGAAGTCCCCGTGGGCTGGTAAAATCCGCTTTTGAAAACCGCTTTGCTTTTTTTCAAGCGTCCATCCACCCTGCGCGCGCCATGCAGGTCGCCTTGGATTTTCAGATTGTTTTCGTGATGCTCCTGACGCTGGGGGTTTTTATAGCCTTCATGCGCGAGTGGGGGTCTCCCGACCTGATCGCCTTGGGGGCATTGGCGGCGGTTTTGGTGACCGGCATCCTGCCTGCCGACAAGATGCTGAGCCTCTTCAGCAACTCCGCCCCGATCACAATCGGCGCGATGTTTGTGCTGAGTGCGGCTCTGGAGCGAACGGGGGTGATGGATTTTCTGGCCGAGAATTTCACGCGGCTGGCGGGCCGGAGCGTCTTCCGTGCGATTGCCCTGCTGGCGTTGATCGTGGTTCCGATGTCGGCTTTTGTGAACAACACACCGGTCGTGGTGGTGTTCCTCCCGATCCTCATGGCTTACGCGCGCAAGACCGGCGTGGGGGCTTCGAAACTCCTCATCCCGCTTTCGTTTTTTGCGATTCTTGGCGGAACGGTCACCCTCATCGGAACCTCGACCAACATCCTCGTGTCCGGAATGGCGGCGAAACTCGGTCAACCCGCTTTCAGCATTTTTGAAATCTCCGGCATGGGCCTCGTCTATGCCGCGATCGGGTCGGTTTACCTGATGCTTTTTGGCCAAAAGCTCCTCCCCGACCGGCCAACACTCTCCTCGCTCCTCTCCAGCGAGGACACGAGGAGCTTTTGCAGCCAGGCGGTCGTGGCACCGAAATCCACCCTGATCGGAAAATGCCTGCCTGAAACAGTTCTCGGAAAAACCCGCACCGTGCGTGTGTTCGAGATCATCCGCGAAGGCCTGCGCGTATCCGATGTGCCGCTCGACCAGTTGCCGC
>JBMTBF010000131.1:0-4609 GCA_049429585.1 Terrimicrobiaceae bacterium
GCGCGGCGCGCTCGGGTTGCTCGGCGGCGGGGAGGGATTCCCACTTCGGACCGCCAACGGAGCCGAAAAGAATCGCATCCGCTTTTTCGCAGGCGGCGAGGGTTTCGGCGGGCAGGGCGCTGCCGGCGGCGTCGATCGCGGCACCGCCGACCAGTTGGTGGTCGAATTCGAGGCGGATGGAAAATTTCTTGGCGGCGGTTTCGATAACCTTGAGGCCCTCGGTCATCACTTCGGGGCCGATGCCGTCGCCAGCCAAAACGGCGATACGGAATGTCTTGTCCTGATTCATGGACGGGCATTCAAGCGCGGTCGGCGGGGCGAGGCAAGTTCGGCTTCCGGCTTGCTACTGCGGGTGAAACTCTGGTTCCCTGCCGCCGATGCAAATCCGTTTAATGAGAATTTTCGCCGCACTGGCGATGCTGGTCCTCGCCTCTTGCGCCTCGGTGAGTGTCGAAAAAATGCGGCACGCGATCCCTCCGCAGGAAGGGCCGAAAAAATCGCCCGATGAGATTTTGATCCGGCCGTTCAAGGTCACGAATGAGGCCTTGCGCGTGGACCGTGATTCCGGGGAGTTGGAGCAATTCAAAACGGAATTATGCGATCGCTTGGCCAGGCAAACAGCGGAGGCGATGAAAAAACATGTGGCTCCGGCGCGGGTGGTGGCTCCGGGTGATGCCTTGCCACATGGAAATTTCTGGCTCGTCACCGGCGAGTTCCAGCGTGTGAACCAAGGGAGCCGCGCGCTCCGCTCCATCGTCGGCTTCGGGGCCGGAGGAACGAAGATGGATACGGTCGTGCGCATCTACGAACTCTCCCAAGCCGAACCGCGCGAGTTCCTGAATTTCGAAACCACCGGCGGGTCGAATTTCACGCAGGGAATCCTCGGCGTTCTGACATTTCCCGTCGGCGGGCCGATGGCGTTTATGTCGCTCGCCAACGCGGTGGATGGCGTTCGCAGCGGCGTGACCTTCGATACCAAGCGCACGGCGCGTGAGACTGCGGCGGTGGTATCAGAATACCTCCATAAACGCCGCGCGCTGATTGGCAAAAAGCCGATCAAGCCGAAGCGGCTCGGGGAAATGCCGGAGCTGCTACCCGAGTAGGCACTCGACGGCACGCGCGGTGTCCGAAAAATCCTGAAACAAAAAGTCCGGCGTGTGCTCCGCGAGTTCTTCGAACGAGTAATGCCCGGTGGCTATGGCGACCGTTTTGGCACCGATCGCACGGCCGCACTCGATGTCGCGCGGTGTGTCGCCGATCACATAAATTTTCTCGGGCGGAAACTCGATGCCGTGACGGTCAAGCGCTCGAGCGCGGGCAAACTTTCCAAGTTCGTTTCGGTCGTGGTGGTCATCGGCAAACGCGCCGAACTCGAAATGATGCCACACACCGTAGTGCGTGAGTTTGATCTCCGCGCCTCGCACCACATTTCCGGTGAGCAGGGCGAGAACCGCCTCCTCGCGCTTGGCGAGGACATCGAGCAACTCGATCATGCCGGGAAGAATGCGGCCATTGTGTTTCGGCATCCGGGTTTTCAGATGGGCGAGGTATTCGTCGAGCAAGGCGGAGATGTTTTCCGGGCTCGCTGCGAGGCCGTTTTTTTCGAGCAAGGCGACGGCAATTTTCTTGTCGGTCGCTCCGGCCAGAAGAATTCCGCCCAAATCCTCGTCGATTCCGAAGCGGGTCATCATGGCGTCGCGCAAGGCCCATTCGCCCGCGCCTCCCGAGGCGATCAGCGTGCCGTCGATGTCGAACAGCAACAGCCGTCGATCACTCACCCTCGTCGTCCCCGTGGTCGTGATCTTCGGGCTCGGGTTCGAGGATTTCGCCGTGCTTGGAGAATTTGCGGTGACGCTTGTTCGCGGGGAGCGGGCTGAGCGTCATGCCAATCGCGCGGCCGACGAGCTTCGGCTCCATATCCACATGCGCCATGCCGGAAAGGTCGGTGCGCACGCGCTGGACGACATCCATGCCGAGTTCCTTGTGGGCCATTTCGCGGCCGCGGAATTGCAGATGGATTTTCACCTTGTTTCCCTTGTCGAGGAAATCCTCGGCATGGCGGATTTTCGTAAGGTAGTCGTGCTCGTCGATGTTCACGCGGAATTTCACTTCCTTCACCTTGCTCACGGAGTGTTTCTTTTCCTTCTCCTGCTTGGCGAGGTCGTAGCGGAACTTGCCGAAGTCCACGATGCGGCACACGGGCGGCTGGGCGTTCGGTGCGATTTCGACGAGGTCGAGTCCGAGGGCGCGCGCGCGACGAATGGCCTCGTCGAGGCGCATGACGCCGAGTTGTTCATTGGTCGAGGCGAGGATCACGCGCACTTCGCGGGCGCGGATCCGCTCATTGATGCGAATATCCCGTATATTAATAACTGGTCCCCTTTGGCTGGTTGATGAAAGCGGCACGCCTTGGAGTCAAGGCGTCCCGCAGGATGGATGGTGGCGCGCCCACAGCGCGCGGAAAACGGAATCTCAAGCGCCGCATGCCGACGATTTGGAAACCCGTGTGAAGCAAAAACCTTTGCGATCCATCATTTGAAGGGGACTAAAGACAGGAATTGCCAAGGCACTGCAAGGGGTTTTTTGGAAAAAATGTAAACGCCGGCGTGTCACTCGGGCGAGTAGTTCCAGAATTTCTCAAATGCCTCTGACCAGTCGCGGTCCTCGACACGGCGGCGGCCCGCCTCGCCCATCGAGGCGCGAAGTGCGGGGTTGTCGGCGAGTTGGCGGATGGCGTTGGCGAGTTCGGCGGCGTCGTTGGCTTTGGTCACGAATCCATCCCGGCCGTTCGCCACGAGGTCGCGAGGGCCGCCGACATCGGAGACGATGACGGGTATGCCGCTCGCCTGCGCCTCGAGGATGACATTGCCAAAGGTGTCGGTCGTGCTGGGGAACGCGAAGAGGTCCGCCGAGGCGTAGGCCTTCGCCAAATCCTCCCCGCCGAGATAGCCGGTGAAAATCGCGTCGCCGAGGAGTCGCTTCAACTCGGACATGTAGGGGCCGTCACCCACGATGATCGGACGAACGGGAATGCGCCACTCGGCGAGTCGCCGAGTAGCCGATACGATCAAGTCGAGGTTTTTCTCCTTCGAAACCCGGCCGACGAAAAGCATCCCGAGCTCGCCCTCGCGAAGGCCGCGAGAAGGCCAAAAGCCTGGGTCCCGCTTGGTTGGATGGAACAACTTGGTGTCGAGTCCGCGAGGCAGGATGCGGAGCTTCTCGCTTGGGATGCCGCGCTCGATCCAGCATTTGCGGTAGTCCTCGGAATTCACATAGACGATGTCGAGCTGGCTGTAGAACCAGTGCATGTAATTCCAAGTGAGCGTTTCCATGAACGAATCGTCCGTGAGGATGCGAACATATTGCGGGAAGTCGGTGTGGTAGATGCCGACAGTGGGCAGACCGAGCGATTTTGCTGCGGCGAGCGCGCACAGCCCGGTAGGCCCCGGCGTGCTGATGATGAGTTCGGAAAATTTCTCGCGCTCGATCCAATCGAAAATCTGGAGCACGGGAGGAAAACTCAGGCGCTGGAGTTCGTATTCGGGCAACTCGAACTCACCGATGGGCGCGAAGTTTTTCAAGGGAACTCCGTGGTCGGCGACTTCGGAGCGGCAGGTGACAATGGTAAGATCGCGCCCGGCGGCAACCCCGGCACCGGTCATTTTGCGGATCGTCGTGGCGACGCCGTTCACATCCTCCAGCGTGTCGGTGAACCAGGCGCGTCGCTTGTTTTTTAAAAAATCCGGAATGCCGCCGGAAAGGTCCCGGGCATTGGCTCGAAGCCAGTCGCGCTTCGGCAAACGGAAGGCGTGTATGTAAGGGCTGAGCAACGCGGCGATCGGCGCAAGAGGGATGATCGTCTGGATGCTTTCGAGGAATTTTCCCTTGGAGATCTGCTGTATGAAATCCGTAACAAACCGGTAGCCAAGCCGGTTGGCGATGAGGTTCGCCATCAGGAACGCGCGGCGCTCGGCCTCTTCGATGCCGGCGGTTTCGCGTGCCATCGCGGCCTTGAGTTCGGGCTGGTTGAGCGAGTCGGAGAGCTGCTTCCAAAGCGAGCGGTTGCCCGATTTCGCGATCTCGAAAATTTTCCCCGTGAGGATGCCTTGGGTGAGGAATCCGAACTTGTCGATGAGCGAGAACTCGGTTGGGTCGCGGCCCTCCATGAACCGCGAGGTGATTTTTTCGAGCAGGGCGGCGGTCGGGTCACCGGGTTTCAGAGGCAGGCGCGCCTTGGCGTATTCGAAGGCGGTGCTGTAGGTGCCGTGCGCCATCGCGAGGGGAGTTCCCGCCCGTCCGGCGGCTAGGCAACGGCCTTCGCGAATGTTGTCCAAAAAATCCTCAGCCGTCGCACAGGCTGCGGTTTCAGTGAACGCCCCCGCAGGATGAGTCCCGCCGTGGTCGTCCGAGCCGCCAGTGAAAACCTTGCGCCAAGGTTCGGCGTGCGTGGGCTCGAGTCCGGTGCGGGCATTGAAAATCTCGATATGGCGCGGTGTGAGATTGCCAAGTAACGATTGGGCCGAGGCGCTGGCCAACTCTCCGTAGCGGCCGTTAATGCCTTCGAAATGACGGAACATCAGCGCGAGTTTTTGCAGATGCAGCGCGCCGA
>JBMTBF010000132.1:0-4594 GCA_049429585.1 Terrimicrobiaceae bacterium
AGGCAGGAGGTGGTCGGGCATTTGGGGCAGGATGACCCGGACATCGACTCCCCGGATGGCGGCGTGGCATATGGCGAAAAACAGGGGGCTTCCGGGAACGAAATACGGGCTGGCGATCCAAAGACGGCGTGTGGCGGAGTTGATGACGGACAGAAATACCGCCGGGCAGATGCTCCAGCTTTCGGCGGGGCCGGAGGCAATGGGGAAAACCAACGGAGCTGGTTCGGGGGCGACGAGTGGTTTGGGCAGGCGGAAGGTAGGAACCTCGCCGGTGATGTAGTTCCAATCCTCCAGGAAGGAGAGTTGGAATCCTGCAACGCAGGGGCCTTCAAGGCGGATGTGGGTATCGCGCCAAGGTCCGAACCGCTTGCTGCGTCCCATGTATTCATCGCCGACATTGAGCCCGCCAAGAAACGCCACGAGCGCATCGACGATCACGAGTTTCCGGTGGTTGCGGAAGTTGATTTGGAATCGGCGGCCGAATTGGCGGTTCGTTACGAAGCTTTCTACATGGATTCCTTCGACGCTGAGTTGGTCACTCCAGGACTTGGGCAGGGCTTTGGAGCCGACTTGGTCAAATAGCACGCGGCATTCCACACCTCGGCGGGCGGCGGCAATGAGTCGCTCGGCCAGCGCGCGGCCGAGGCGGTCATCGTGAATGATGAAAAACTGCACCCAGACGGATTCCTTCGCGGCATCAATCGCAGCGAAGATGCTTTGGAAGGTCGCCTCGCCGTCGATGAGAAGGTCGACTTTGGCACCACCTGTAGCGGGAATGCGCGAGAGGTTGTTCGCCATTCTTGAAGCTTCAAGGAATTTTCCTGTGAAGGTTGTTTTGTAGCCATCCAAATGCTGAATGATCGCTCGGAAGGCCTCGTCGAGATTTTGGGAGGTCCGGTTTCCTGCGAGAGTGTATCCGGCAAAACGGGATTCCCCGAAAATCAGGAAGAGAGGAATTGTGATGAGGGGAAGAACAACGAGGCCGCAGGCCCATGCGACGGCTGATTGCGGGGTGCGCGCGATCAGGATGGCCCGCATGGCGAAACAAATTCCACCAATCTCCAGAGCCACCGAAATCCCGGCGTAGAGTGGGTTCAGGAACGACATGCGCCGTAGATTTTACAAACCGCCGAGATAGTCGGAGGGAGGGGCTTGGTTGGCGGAGGGCTTGTTGTGCTTCAGGTCGCCACGGAGTGACGAAATCTCATCGCTCAAGCGGCGAACTTGCGATTTGTGGGATCTGTGAACGCGGGCTTCATGGCGGTTGAGAAACTGGCCGAGAATTGCCGTTGCGGGAATCAGGATAAGGAATCCCAGAAGCGTGATGCTGAAGAATGACCTGCCATTCGCGGCTAGCTCGTTCAGGAGGGTGAGCATTCGAAAATCCAGCGCGGCTTGCATGGCGGAGAAGTCGTCATTCAGGCGGATGCGGCGGGCCTCGTAGGATTGCTCGGCAAGGATGGCGCGGATGGCCTCGGTATCGGCGCGGCGGGCGACACCGGGCGTTGCCTCGGCGGAAGGCGATTCGCCCTTCAGCAAAGGGAGTGCGTTTTCATCGATGGTGCGAAGTTTTTGAAAATCGTCGGCAACCCGATCGAAGCGCAGCCATTCGGTTTCCCCGAAGGAAATCGAGGAGTTGCGAAGCTTGAGATTGGCGGGGGTGACATCCGAGAGGGTGTTGAGAATCGTGTCCGGTGTGGGTGGCGCGTCCAGGAGGGGCGCGGATTTTTTTTGAACGAGCGCTTCGTAGTTTCTGATGTTTTCGCCGGTGGGCGTGGTGACCGCCAAATTCAAAAGCCTGCCGAGTTGAAGCGAGTCCTGGCGGAATTCAGTAACGATTTCATTCGCGCGGAAGAGAGTTCTTTGGTCCTCAAGGATGAGGGTTTGCTGGCGCCAAAAGCGAAATGCCGAAGCGGCGATGATCAATTCCAGGATCAGCAAAGCGACGAGGACAGGGACGATGAGTTTTCGGATGTCCGGGATGTCTTTCGGGGGCGTGAGGTTTTTCCCGTAATACTGGTCAGGACGCGTGATTTTGCTGCTCATCGAGGATTTGTCGGATGGCTTGGAGGATGGTTTGGGAGTTGCAGGGCTTGCCAAGGATTTTCCTGAGTCCCAACTGGCGCAGGGTTTCCTTGTCGGGTTGGGTGTTGAGTCCGCTGGTGCCGAGTACGGGAATGGACGGTGAGATTTTGTGGATGGCAGCAATCATTTCAGGGCCGTCCAATCCTGGCATCGACATGTCGGTGATGACGAGGTGGATTTCGCCTTTATGTTGCTGGAAGACCGAAAGGCCCTCCTCGCCATCGTTGGCGGTAAGGACATGGTATCCTGATTTTTCGAGGGAGCGCTGCATGACCTTCAGCACCGTCGTTTCATCATCGACGAGAAGGATCGTTTCGCCGCCGATGGTGGATTCCGGGGATGGGTCTTCGTTCTTTGTATTTCGTCCCTGACTGTCGGGAGTGGCGGCAGCAGGGAGGAAGACATGGAATGAACTGCCGCAGCCCTCCTCGGTTTCGAGTGTCAGGAATCCCCCGTGGCGCCGGATGATTCCAAGAACCGTCGCCAGACCGAGGCCAGTACCCTTTTCAGGCCCTTTGGTCGTGAAGAACGGCTCGAAGATTTTTTTTCGGATTTGGCGCGGTATGCCTGGACCAGTGTCGCTTACTGTTAGGCGTACATAGCGACCGGGTTTTGCGAGCGGTTGGCGGGCGGCGAAAGCTTCGTCAACATGGAATCCCACGGCATCCAAACGGATGTGGCCGCCGTCCCGCATGGCGTCGCGGGCGTTGACGCAAAGATTGAGAACGACCTGCTCCATCTGGGTCTGGTCGCCGAGTATTGGCGGGAGTTTGTCCTCAACGGAAACATGGAGCAGGATGGCCTTCGGGAAGGCCTGACGGACAAAATTCGCAACCTCGCGAAAGAGCGAATGGACCTCGACTGTTTGGCGCTCCGCGCGGACGCCGCTGGTGAAGGTAAGAATTTGGCGGACGAGTTCGGTGGCGCGGCGGACATTCGAGTCCAGCATTTCCAAAACCTCAAGGCTATCGTTGTCAGCGAATCGCCCCCGGAACATGTCGAGGGCGATGGAGATCGGCTGCAGGATATTATTGAGGTCGTGCGCGATGCCGCCGGCGAGGTTGCCGATGCACTCCTGGCGTTGAGCACGCAGTCGTTCCTCCTCAAGCAGGCGGGATTCGGCGGCGTCCTCGTTGATGACGAGAATGGATTGGGGATTGCCGGACTGGTCGCGCAGGAGAACCCACCGGCTTTCAGCGAGGAAGGGCGTGCCGGTGTTTGTGGTGTTTGGGAGCTCGCCGCTCCACTCGCCACTTTCCAGCACGGTGCGACGGGCTTTATCCAGAAGTTCGCTGTCCTCGCCGAGTTCCTTGGGGAGGGGGCGGCCGATGACCTCGAACGACGGCATGCCGTAGAGTCTCTCCGCACCCATACTCCAATAAATCACCGATCCCTCGAGGTTTTGGATGATGATTGCCTCCTCGTTTCGGAGAAGGAGTTCGGTCTGTTCGCGGGCATGACCCTCGGTCTTTTTGAAAAGTGAATGGTCGCTGATGGTGCAATAGATATTCCCGGTCGACCCGCTCGAGGGGTCTCTCGATGCATTGATCACAACATGGCGGGTCGAACCATCCTTACAGCGCAGGCTGGCCTCCTGATTCGTCACTCGGCCGAGAATTTCGAGGTTGTTCTTGAGAAATTGGAAATCGATCGAATCAACGAGGAAGTCATCCATCCGGCGGTCAAAGAATTCGCCCTGCTTGTATCCGAGGAGTTCACCGCCAAGGCGGTTGGCCGCCAAAACAACCCCTTCGGATGAGATTATCCAAACCACTACGGGAAGAAGGTCCCAAGATTCTGAAAGGACGGGATTCTTGGTCACTACTCGGGAAAATGATTCAAAGGCACTGTTAAAGGCGTGGGGATTGGCAGCGGCAGGGCGGGCCATTGGAAAATACTGCCGAAAAATAAAAACTCTCGTCCTTCTGGTCAACCGCAAAGACCTGCAAAATGGGCCATTGTTTTTTCAACTGCGTGGCAGTTGACCCCTCCGATTGAAAGTGTGTAGCTTCCGGCCCGACATGAACCTCAACAACATCACCTCCTTGGTTTCGGAACCCTCCACTTCCAAAAACATCCTCACCAGCGATGTCGAGCTCACCGGCACGCTCAAGTTCGACAGCGAAATGATTTTCGACGGCAAGCTCGACGGCGAGATCATCTCCGAAGGCGTCCTCACCCTCGGTAAAAATGCGGTCGTCAAAGGAGAAGTCCGCACGAAGTCCGTCACGATCCATGGCACGGTGAACGGCAATGTGACGGTCCAAGAGCGTTGCGAGCTCAAGTCGAACGCCGAACTCCTCGGAGACCTCAAGGCCATGCGCATCATCATCGAGGAAGGCGCCACCTTCATCGGGCATTCGGAGGTCACACCCGCCAAGACCAGCGGCCTGGGATCCCGCTCCTCCTCGCCCGCCATCGAAAGCGCCGCCTAAGGCTCCATGCCTCCCACACCGCCGAAGACACCGTTTCGGTGCCCGGAGTGCGGTTTTGTGCAGCTCGAGTCGCC
>JBMTBF010000133.1:0-4579 GCA_049429585.1 Terrimicrobiaceae bacterium
TATTAGCATCATAATTCATTCCTTGTGCTGTTCCATTGTGAGTCCACTTTAGCCAATCGCAGCTATTCAACCAGCTGCCACCATGCAATTTTATTCTCTCAAAATCAAAATCTTCAGCAATTCCACACCACTCCCAAACATTCCCGCTGAGATCAAAGAAGCCGTATTCGTTGGCCGGAAATGTGCCAACGGGTGATGTGAAGTCGAAGTCGTCCACCTTGAGGGATTGATGGTAGTTGCCGACGCCTTTGCGCGGTGGATAGCCGGGGCCCCACGGGTAGCCGGGCTTTTGCTTGCTGCGCTCGGCGGGGGTCTCCTGGCTTTCGTGCGGCAACCCGATAGCCGCACTCCACTCGAGGTCGGTGAGCAGACGGTAAAATTGATCCTCCGGCATGAGCCCGGCCTCGCGTTCCTTCGCGGTAAGCCAGAGGCAAAAATCGATTCCGTCGTGCCAACTCACATTGATGACCGGATGGTTGGAATCGGTGGGATTTTTCTGATCGGGAAATTCAATACCCTTGTCGACGCAGTAGAGTTTGTAGTCGCACACGCGGGTCGGCCATATGCAACCAAGCGTCTTAAAACGCGGCACAGGAACAAGCGGCATGCCGATGCTGTTCACATGCGGAGCGGCCACCGAGGCTTTCGGCATCGGGGTGGCTTGGATGATCGACCCCTCGTGATTGAGCTTCGCAAAGGCGGCGAGGAGGCGCCTGCGATCGCCAATTTTGGCTACCCCCAAATCCTTCAAATCCGCGTCTGTGAGATAACCCAGAACCGCGTCATCCACGCCCTCGTTCAGAAAGTTCTTCAAGAGGTGCTCCCTCTTTTCGACCTTCAAGATCGCTTCCAACTGTAATGTGATGTCGATAGGTTCCCCTTGATTTGGCCCCCGGTTCACGATCCCCGTTATACAAAATTACTGAATCGCGAAACCTGCGGCGGTCGTAAATAATCGTTGAAGACAATTAAAAGCGCGCGCAAAGGCGCGCAACCTTTTCCTAAAATTAAATTCCGCCCGCTCTGCCCATCTACAGGTCTTTGCGCTTGACGCGGCGAGGTTGTTAGCCGTTCATCTCCGGCTTTTTTAAGTTCAATCGTGACATCATTTTTTGCAGACATCATTTCAAGCCAAGCCATTTGGACCATCGCCTACCTCACGGTTCTGTCTGGTCTCTCGATCTATGGGCTACACCGTTACTCGATCATTCATTTGTTTCTGAAAAACCGGCACGCCAGCGACCACCCTCCTAGGCATTTCGAGGAACTGCCGGTCGTCACGGTCCAGTTACCCATTTTTAACGAATACCATGTCGTTGAAAGGCTTTTGGAAGCCGTGGCAGCGATGGACTACCCGCGTGATCGCTTGGAAATCCAAGTTCTCGACGACTCCACCGACCGGACTTTCGGGCTTTGCCGAGCCCAAGTCGCCGCACTAAAGGACTCTGGCCTCGATATTGTTCATATCCACCGGGCCAACCGTTCCGGCTACAAGGCGGGAGCGCTGGAAAACGGTCTGCTCTCCGCGCGCGGAGAGTTTGTTTTCATTCTCGATGCGGATTTCGTTCCACAGCCGGACATTCTTCACAAGCTCGTCCACCATTTTACTGATAAAAAAAACGGGATGGTGCAGGCGCGGTGGGGGCATTTGAACGCCGGGGCGTCGCTGCTCACCCGGCTTCAGGCGATGTTTTTGGACGGCCACCTTCTCTTGGAACAAACAGCCCGCGCGCGGAGTGGTCGATTTTTCAACTTCAATGGCACCGCCGGCATGTGGCGGCGGAGCTGCATCGAGGACGCCGGCGGCTGGGAGCATGACACGCTCACCGAGGATTTGGACCTCAGCTACCGCGCCCAACTCCGCGGTTGGCGATTTGTCTTTCTCCCGGATGTCATCGTGCCGGCGGAGCTCCCCGAGGATATCGACGGGTTCAAATCCCAGCAGCACCGATGGACAAAGGGCTCGATCCAGACCTGCTTGAAAATTCTGCCCGCCGTCTGGCGCTCCCGCATTCCCCTTCGACTGAAAACCGAGGCGACCATCCACCTCACCTCGAATTTCGGCTACCTGCTTCTCATCCTTCTCTGCCTGCTGACCCTGCCGCACAACCGCAGCGAGGGGAGCTTTTGGCGCACTCTGATCGTCGATATCCCCATCTTTCTGGCGACCTCCGTTTCGATTTTCATCTTTTACGCTGTCGCTCTTCGCCACGCGGAGCCGAAGAATTGGATCAAAAAAATCACACTCCTCCCCGGCCTCATCGCGCTGGGCATCGGCATGTCGGTGAACAACGCACGCGGCGTCCTCGAGGCGGTTTTCAAAAAACAATCCGAATTCACCCGCACCCCGAAACGCGGGAACCTAGTCGACGGAACCACTCAATATGTCCCGCCACGGACATGGGTGCCGATCGCCGAGGTTTTGTTCGCGGTGTATTTCCTGATTTGTCTGGCTGACGCCTGCCTGGGTGGACGCTGGACATCCCTCCCGTTCCTGGCGTTGTTCGTCATCGGATTTCTGTATGTCGCCCTGCTTTCTTTCGGTGCTCGCTGGAGTTCGCTGAGATTCCGGCCTTTCGCATCCGGCGAGGATTTGGGTGGCCTCCAAAAAACCGGAGCCGTCCTCCTCATCGCCTCGACTCTTCTTCTCGGCGGCTGCGCCTCAGGCGCGCGAAACCAAATGATCATCAGCGCGGCCGACCAAAAGATGGTTCTCATCCGCGATGGCAAACCCACCCGCGCCTTTCCCGTCTCCACCTCGAAATTCGGCCTCGGCGACGCCCAGGGATCCTATGCCACCCCAATCGGAAAACTCCGCGTCCGGAAAAAAATCGGCAACGACATGCCCGCCGGTACGGTCTTCAAAGGCCGCGTGCCGACCGGCGAGGTTTTGCCCGTGAATGCCCCAGGCCGCGATCCGATCGTGACACGCATCCTCTGGCTGGAAGGCCTCGAAGCCCGCAACCGCAACGCTTTTTCCCGATACATCTACATACACGGCACCCCCGAGGAGCGGAATATCGGGCAGCCGGTCAGCTACGGGTGCATTCGCATGAAATCCCGCGATGTCATCGAGCTCTTCGAGTCCGTGGGAGTGAATTCCCAGGTGCTTGTGACTCCAAAACCCTTGCCCCCTTGGCTCGCCCAGCTCGGCGCTGAGGATTCCAACGCCGGTCAAAACACCAACCAGCGCCGACTTTAATTCCTTCTCATAGAGGACTTGCGCCATACCGACACGCCGATAATCTCCAATCATGATTGAACCAAGAGCCCGAATCGAAACCGTTTCCCCCGGCGGAACGGAATTCCGATGATGGATGCTCCGAAAACCTCGATTATGAACCCGCTCGAGGAGCGGATTTTCTACAAATTCCGCAACAGTCTCCTTCTCGCCGAGGCGCTCACCCACCCGAGCATTTCGCTGGAGCGAAAAAGTTTTCCCTTCGACAACCAACGATTGGAGTTCCTCGGCGACGCTGTGATCCAGGTTTCCGTCACCGAACACCTCTTCCGGATGTTCCCCGATTTCGGCGAAGGCCAGCTCACCAAACTCCGCACCCGGATCGTTTCGCGACCGGCCCTGCGCGAGCGGGCGGCGGCGATCGATCTCGGCAGCTTCATCATGATGGGACGCGGCGAGGAGGCCAATGGCGGCCGCGAACGGGCATCCACCCTAGCCGACGCCTTTGAATCGCTCGTCGGCGCGATCTATCTCGACGGCGGCTACGACGCCGCCCGCATTTTTATTTTGCGCCAGATGGACGGTGTCTTCGCCGAAATCGCCAGCCAGCCCGAGGAGATCAACCCGAAGGGCTATTTGCAGGAAATTCTCCAAGCCATCCAACCCGCCGCGCCAGACTACCAGATTTTGTCCCAAACCGGCCCTGAGCACTCGAAGGTTTTCATCTGCTGCGTCGTCTGGAACGGCATCGAGCTCGGCCAGGGTCATGGATCCAGCAAAAAAGAGGCGCAGGTTGCCGCCGCACAGGCAGCGCTTGGCGAGCGTCTCTGGGAAGGCTTCGAGCATCCCGCCACCCCGCGCAAAAGGAAAAAGAAGAAGAAATGATCTACCAACTCTCCCTTCAAACCACCGGGCTCGCCGCCGGGATTCTTCTCCTTGTCTCGCACACCGCCGCGCTGGTGGATTCCGAGCGGGCGATGCGCTTCGCCAAAGCCCTGCCCCGCTCGCGGGCGGCTGCCGGGATTCTTCTAGCCATCGCGACCGTCTGGAGTTTCCTGATGCTCCAAGACCTCGACCTCGGGGAATTTTCCCGCCTCCGCAGCGTGATGCTTGTTGCCGTCGTCACGGGGGCGATTTTGTCGTGGATTTATGTGGAGGAGTTCCTCGCCGTCCGCTCGCTGGGTATGATCCTTTTACTCGCCACCGAACCGCTCCTCGAATCGGCTTTGCTCCGGACGGAGCCGAGCCGCCTTCTGCTGACACTGCTCGCCTACCTCTGGGCCTCGGCCGGCCTGCTTTTCGTTGGAATGCCATACACCCTGCGCGACATCATCGCCTGGTTCACAGCGAGCCCCGTGCGTTGGAAAATCTCCTGCCTAGGCGGCATGGCCTACGGCG
>JBMTBF010000134.1:0-4565 GCA_049429585.1 Terrimicrobiaceae bacterium
GCACACGGGCTTGATGCTCGGTGTCGAGCTGTCGCAGGACTTTCCCAAAACCGAGCGCGCGCCCGCGCTCGAAGTCGTGAACCGCGCGATGGCCGCCGGGCTTTTGCTGATTCCCTCGGGCGAAAGGGTCATTCGTTTTCTGCCGCCGTTGAATGTCGATCTCCGCGAGATCGATGAAGCGGTTCAAAAATTCGCCGCTGTTTTGCAGGATTTCTCCGCTGCCTCCTGAAACCATTTTCCCTGTCATCCGAACCATGAAAAATCTCCTTTCCATCGAATCCCTTTCCCGTGACGAGATCCTCGCTATCCTGGCCGACACCGCCGCGATGAAATCCTCCCGCGGCCACCATGCCTCGCATCCGCTCCGCCACCAGTGCTGGGCCTTGATTTTTTCCAAGTCCTCCACGCGCACCCGCGTTTCGTTCGAGGTTGGCATCCGCGAACTCGGCGGCGATCCGATGTTTCTTGCGGCCGCGGATATCCAGCTCGGGCGAGGGGAGCCGATCAAGGACACTGCCCGCGTGATGGGGCGGATGCTCCACGGCGCCGTGATCCGCACTTTTGCGCAAAAGGATGTCGAGGAGTTCGCCGAGTTCAGCGGTATTCCCACCATCAACGCCCTCACTGACGACGAGCACCCCTGCCAAATCCTCGCCGATCTTTTCACAATCCGTGAATCCCGCGGCTCGCTCGATGGCCTGAAGGTCGCATTCATTGGCGACGGGGATTGCAATGTTTCACGCTCGTGGATTTGGGCCGCCGCCCGTCTGGGCTTCGAGCTCGTGATCGCTGCTCCGAAAAAATACCAACCCTGCCCACGACTTCTGGCCCGTGCCGGCGGTTTGATCCATGTTACCGACGATATCCGCGAGGCTGCCAAAGGATCGCATGTTCTCTACACCGATGTGTGGGTGAGTATGGGCAAGGAGGAGGAGGCCGCCTACCGCTTGGCCCAGTTGGCGGGTTACCAGATCAACTCCCAGCTTTGCGCGCTAGCTCCAGGTGCGCTCGTCATGCACTGCCTGCCCGCCTACCGGGGCAAGGAAATCGACGACGCGACTTTCGAATCCCACGCCGACACGATTTTCCGTCAGGCTGAAAACCGCCTCCATGCCCAGAAGGCTGTTATGGCGCGGATGGTCGAGAGCGGCCGGGCTTTGTAAAAATTGACACCCGCGTTTTGATTTGAGATTGCTCTGCGCAATTCAGCCACCAGATCTCCCTTATGTCCGAACCTAAAAAAGAAACCGTGCGCATCAGTCTGCTCGCCAAGGATGGGTCTCCGCCTTCGCCGGCCGCACCCCAAGCCACTGTTTCCACCCCCGCTCCTCCCAAAAGCCTTCCGATTCCGCCACCACCTTCGGGATTGAAGCCTGCCGCCCCGCTCCCCAAGCCTCCATCGGGCATTCCCGCCGCTCCGCTTCCGAAGCCGCCGACGATGCCATCGATTCCAAAGCCTCCATCCATGCCGGCTCCTTCGGGCGGAATCCCCAAGCCGCCTTCGGCCCCGGGCGTCATGCCGTCGATCCCCAAGCCGCCTTCCGCTCCCGGCGTTCCCGCCATTCCCAAGCCACCCGGTTCAGCTCCCGCTGTTCCCTCAGCTCCCACGCCTGCGGCTACCATGGCTACGCTTCCGAAACCTCCTTCGGGTATCGCGCCGGCCCCCTCTGCGGCCATCTCACCAGTCGCCCCTGATCCGAAAACCCAAACCGCCAAAATTTCCCTTCCCACCTCCGCAAAGCCTGTGCCTCAGGCCACGGTCAATCTCAAAGCGGCACCTAGCGCCTCTGTGGCCGCTCCCGCGAAACCTGGAGAGCCCATCAAGCCAGCCGCCTCTGTTTCCGTCTCTGCCGCGCCTCCCAAACCCGGAGTTTCCACAGCGAAACCCGGCGTTTCGACCGTGAAACCCGGAGCCTCCACGGTGAAGCCCGGGGTGTCATCCGTCAAAGCCGGAGGGAAACCTGACGATGCCACGGCTCCTGTTCCGACAGCCACAGCCTCGGCAGGGATTCCAATGATGGTTGGCGCCCAGGACGACTCAACCGTTCTTTCGATTGCCGCAGCCGCAGCCGCTTTCGTTGCCCTCGGGGTCCAGCTTTGGATCATGCTGGGTTGATTTTTTTATTTTATGTCACATCCCAATGTCACCGAACTGAACGATTCCTCGTTCGATAACTTCATTAAAAATGCCACGGGTCCTGTGCTTGTGGATTTCTGGGCTCCCTGGTGCGCTCCCTGCCGCATGCTCGGCCCGGTCGTCGAAGAGGTGGCCACCGAGAATGTCGGAAAATACCATATCGCAAAAGTGAATGTGGATGATGCGCCCGGCGTCTCCGCCCAATTCGGCATTCGTAGCATTCCGACGCTGATGTATTTCAGCGGCGGTGTGAAAAAGGATCAGTCGGTCGGCGTTTGCTCGAAGGCTGAAATCCTCTCCAAGCTCGCCTCGGTTTAATCGAGGCCCGGCTCCATCCGCCGAAGAAAATCCCCCGCCGCCCGCGCGGCCAGGGTGGCTGTCGAGAAGCATCCTTGGAGTAAAAAACCGCCAGTCGGGGCCTCCCAATCGATCATTTCGCCGGCAAAAAATAGCCCCGGGATTTTTCGGGACATCAGTCGCTCGTCCATTTCGCTCCACCGCACGCCACCTGCGCTGGAGATCGCTTCCGCTATCGGGCGAGGTGACTTGAGAGGGATCAAAAAATTCTTCGCCCTGTGAGCCAGACTGGTGGCGTCCGACCAGTTCTGATCCGCGAGCAGCGCATGGGCCGCCTCGCCGAGCTTCCAGCGTTGACGTGCCTCGGCGGCGAAATTCCTTCGCACGGATTCCATTTTGCTGACGAGTTGTTCGATCGTGTGGGCGGGTTTCAGATCCAGGGAAATGGCCGGGGCGTTCATCGCGCGCAGGGCCGATCCCAGCGCATAGAGTGGTCCGCCCTCGAGCCCATAGCGTGTGAGGATGAGTTCGCCGGACGCGGATTTCTCGCCTGCGGCGACGCGGATGTTTTTGAGTGGCTTGCCCTCGGCGGCCATGAGGATTTGGGCGGTCCAGTCACACTCCCAGCCGCAATTCGCCGGGGCGAGGGGAGTGGTGGCGATGCCGAGCTTTTCGAGGAGTTCCATCCATCTTCCGTCCGATCCCGTTTCCGGCCAGGAGCCTCCCCCGAGTGCCAGAATGATGGCATTGGCCTCGGCAATCCTGCCGTTTTCAAAGGTCAACCGGAGGGGGCGTCCGGGCGTGATTTCCACCAGTCGATGGTTCATCTCAAACACCACACCTGCGTCACGGAGTCGAGAAACCCAGCGGCGGAGCAGCGCAGCGGCTTTGAGGTCCTTCAGATAAACCCGTCCGCTTTTGGTCGCGAAAGTTTCAAAGCCGAGGTCCAACGCCCACTGCCGAAGATCTCCCGCGTCGAATTGCTCGAGAACCTCCTGCCAGAATTCGCGAGGTTTTCCCGAGTATCTTTGCACCAAATCCTCCCGCGGTTCGGCATTGGTGAGATTCAGTCCACCCTTTCCCGCGACAAGAAACTTCCGTCCCGCCGATCGCTTGGCATCGAACAGATCGACCCGCCAACCCGCCGCCGCACAAATCTCGGCTGCCCGCAGTCCCGCCGGACCTCCGCCGACGATCGCTACGCAGGAGCTTTTGGGTTTTAGAGAAGTTTCTTCAGTGGCTAACAAACTGCGGGAGATTTTGATCATGGTAATGAGGTTTTGGGAACCAATCCTGACCTGGAAACGGTTCGCGGAGTTTTGTGCCTCCCCAAAACCCGAATCCGCGCAGCCCGACGTGGCGGTTTTACAGCGAATTCAGAATGTGGTTTTTCTGATTTTTTGACGCTAAAATGATTTCTCATCCTCAACCCTGTGAAACACGCGTTGAAATTCTTCCGTCGGCTTGTGATAGTTGATGATCCATTACCCTTGATCCCCAAGCCCTGATGGGAGACCGCGAAAGTCGTCTTCGCCGCCCTGAATTCGAAGGTGTCCGGCTAAGTATAGGGGACCATAAAGAGAACCTCCGAAAGAATCATGAAAAAGCTTCTCGTCCCTCTGCTGCTGCCCCTTCTTTGCCGGTGGGCCCTTGCCGAAGCCGCCCCGACGCCGATCGATGAAAACAACTCTGTCATCAAGGATGCGCTCGAGTCGCCATTTCCGCTGGGGTAGGTGTTTGGAAATTACCTCCTCCGTTGCCCCGCTCCATCGCCCAAACCAATTCTTTAGAAAACCCATGTCCCACAAATCCCGAATATCCTTAGAATGCCGAGGTAGTCGGAGTGCCATCCCACTCGCGCTTGGTCTCATTTTTTACTCATCCCTCATCCAAGCGGATCAACCTGCATCTCAAGCGGACTCCTTCGCGCCAATTGCCGAATCCCGTTTTTGTGCGTCACTGGCCCCGGGCAAATACATCCTCCCCGCCAAGGTGGGCTGGTGGAACTGGTGCACGGCGCCGATCTACGACGACTCTGGCAAATTGCACCTCTTCGTCTCGGCGATTCCCAACAACGGCGACTGGAAGGTGGACAGCGTGATCCAGCATTTCACGGCGGATTCGATGGATG
>JBMTBF010000135.1:0-4478 GCA_049429585.1 Terrimicrobiaceae bacterium
GTCCAGGCGGCGACGAAGTCTTGGTGGAATTTTTTAACCGAGTCGGAGCTGGCGTAGACTTCGGCGAGGCTGCGGAGGATCGAGTTCGAGCCGAAAACAAGGTCGCAACGGGTGCCGGTCCATTTGACTTCGCCGGTTTTGCGGTCGCGGCCTTCGTAGTGGCCTTCGTCTCCAGAAACGGGTTTCCACTCGGTGCCCATGTCAAGGAGGTTGACGAAGAAGTCATTCGTCAGCACGCCGGGGCGCTGGGTGAAGACCCCATGACGCGACTGGCCGACATTGGTTCCCAACACGCGAAGACCGCCGACCAGAACGGTCATTTCGGGCGCGGTGAGCGTGAGGAGCTGTGCCTTATCCACGAGCATTTTCTCGGCGGGGACGGAGAATTTCGTTTTCTGGAAATTCCGGAAACCGTCGGCGACAGGCTCGAGCACCGAGAAGGATTCGACATCGGTTTGCTCCTGCGTGGCGTCCATTCGGCCGGGAGTGAAGGGGACCGTGAGCATGTGGCCGGCGTTTTTAGCGGCTTGCTCGATTCCCGCACCACCAGCAAGGACAATGAGGTCCGCGAGGGAGATTTTTTTGCCGTTGGATTGGGCGGCGTTGAACTCGGCTCGAATCGTCTCCAATGCGGAGAGGACTTTCGAGAGTTGGGCAGGTTCGTTGGCGGCCCAGAATTTCTGCGGTGCGAGCCGGATGCGGGCGCCGTTCGCGCCGCCGCGCTTGTCGGATCCGCGGAAGGTCGAGGCGGAGGCCCAGGCGGTGGAGACAAGTTCTGAAACACTGAGGCCGCTAGCGAGAATTTTCGCCTTCAGGGCGGCGAGGTCGGCCTCGCCAACGAGCGGATGGTCAACAGCTGGGATGGGGTCCTGCCAGATCAATTCCTCGGCGGGCACTTCGGAGCCGAGGTAGCGGGAACGCGGCCCCATGTCGCGGTGGGTGAGCTTGAACCATGCACGGGCGAAGGCGTCGGCGAACTGCTCGGGGTTTTCCAGGAAGCGGCGTGAGATTTTTTCGTAGGCTGGATCGAAGCGAAGCGAAAGGTCGGTGGTGAGCATCGTCGGGAGGTGGCGCTTGGAGGAATCGGCTGCATCGGGGATGACGGCCTCAGCCCCTTTGGCGACCCACTGGTTGGCGCCAGCCGGGCTCTTGGTGAGTTCCCAATCGTATTTGAAGAGGTTCTCGAAATAGTAGTTGCTCCACTGGGTGGGGGTCTGAGTCCAGGTCACCTCGAGTCCGCTGGTGATCGCGTCGCCGCCTTTGCCAGATTTAAAGGCGTTCTTCCAACCCAAGCCCTGCTCCTCGATCGGGGCGGCTTCGGGCTCGGGGCCGACATTTTTCGCATCACCGGCGCCGTGGCATTTGCCGAAAGTGTGGCCCCCGGCGATGAGCGCGACGGTTTCCTCGTCGTTCATGGCCATGCGGGCGAAGGTCTCTCGGATATCCCGCGCCGCCGCGATGGGGTCGGGGTTTCCATTTGGCCCTTCTGGATTCACATAAATCAGGCCCATTTGCACGGCCGCGAGGGGGTTTTCGAGTTCACGGTCACCGGAGTAGCGTTTGTCCTCGAGCCATTTGCCCTCGGAGCCCCAATAGATGTCCTCCTCCGGTTCCCAAATGTCGGCGCGGCCGCCGGCGAAGCCGAAGGTTTTGAATCCCATCGTCTCGAGCGCGACATTTCCTGTGAGGATCATGAGGTCGGCCCAGGAAAGTTTGCGGCCGTATTTTTGTTTGATCGGCCAGAGAAGTCGGCGGGCCTTGTCGAGATTGCCATTGTCGGGCCAGCTGTTGAGCGGGGCGAAGCGTTGGCTGCCATTTCCTCCACCGCCGCGTCCGTCGCCCGTGCGGTAGGTGCCGGCACTGTGCCAGGCCATGCGAATGAAGAGCGGGCCGTAGTGGCCGAAATCGGCGGGCCACCAATCCTGCGAATCGGTCATCAAGGCCGCGAGATCCTTCTTCACGGCGGCGAGGTCGAGCGTCTTGAACTCCTTCGCGTAGTCGAAATCCTCCCCCATCGGGTTCGACTCGGCGGTGTGCTGGTGCAGGATGCGGAGGTCGAGTTGGTTCGGCCACCAATCACGGTTGGTAGTGCCGGAGCCGGGGATTTGACCGTGGTTGAAGGGGCATTTGGATTCGTTGGACATGGTTTTTGAAAGATTTTGGAATTTTGGATACGAACGGCTAGCAGCGAAGGCTGCGAACTTTTTTCATCAAACGCAATCTGGCGAATGGGTGAAATCAAAAACTCCCCAATTTTTCAGGGCGGGAGTCTTTTTCTTCCAACCCGAAGGACACGGGCGTTAAGATTCACGGCTTCATGGTCAAGGTCGAACAACTCACGAAACGCTTCGGTGCCGTCACCGCAGTGGATGGAATCGACTTCACCGTGGAAAAGGGCGAGATCGTGGGTTTTCTCGGGCCGAATGGCGCGGGCAAAACCACCACGATGCGGATGCTCGCCGGTTTCCTGCCGCCGACCTCGGGCCGTGCCAGTGTGGCGGGATTCGATGTGTTTTCCCAATCGCTCAAGGCCCGCGAGCACATCGGCTACCTTCCTGAAAATGTCCCTCTCTACCTCGACATGCGCGTCGGAGAATTTCTCCGCTACCGGGCTGGATTGAAGGGTGTCCCCCAACGCCGCCTCACCGAGCGCGTGGGCGATGTCCTCGAAATGTGCGGACTCGACGAGGTCGGCAAAAAAATCATCGGGCGGCTCTCGAAAGGCTTCCGGCAACGCGTGGGCCTCGCCGATGCGATGATTCACGAACCCGACCTCCTCATCCTCGACGAGCCCACCATCGGACTCGATCCGAACCAAATCCGCCTCGTCCGCGATCTCATCCGCAACCTCCGCCGCCACCACACGATCCTGCTCTCGACCCATATCCTCCCCGAGGTGGAGATGCTTTGCTCGCGGGTGATCATCATCAACAAGGGCCGGATCGAGGCTTTGGACACCCCGCAAAACCTCCGTGCGCGCCTCGGCCAGGCCGGGCACATTCTTTTCGACGCCATCGTGGCCGACGCACGCGCCGCCGCGACCGAACTCCGCCAACTCGAGGGAGTTCAGGCCGTGTCGCACCGGCGGGATGGGGATTGGACGGTTTTCACGATCGAGGCAGTGCCGGACCGCGACCCGCGCGAGGCACTTTTCCAACATGCGGTAGGAAAAAACTGGCGCGTCCGCGAAATCAGCCGCCCGCCCGTCACGCTCGAGAGGGTCTTTGCGGAAGTCACCGGCGGGGAGGAGAATTTCTAGCCCATGCGACGCTTTTTCATCCTCTTCGGCCGCGAAGTTTCGTCGGCCTTCCACCAACCGCTGGCCTATGTGGTGATGTGCTTTTTCCTCGTCGTCACGGGCTTCAACTTCCACGCGGGCGTCTCGCTTCTGAACCACAGTCCCGGCACAACCACGATGGTCGAGGCGTTTTTCAACACCGTGTATTTCTGGATTCCGCTCATCCTGGCCATCCCGCTGATCACGATGCGTGTTTTCGCCGAGGAATCGAAAATGGGAACGCTCGAAACGCTGATGACCGCTCCCGTGCGGGACTTCCAGGTCGTCCTGGCCAAATACGCGGGTTGCCTGTTTTTCTATGCCATTCTGTGGGCTCCGAGCCTGCTGTATTTCGCGGCCTTTGAGGCGGTGACCGGTGTTGACGCCGCCGGTGCGGCCGGGAGCTATTTCGGCGCCTATTCGATGCTGTTCCTCATGGGCTGTCTTTTCACCGCGATCGGTTGTCTCGCCTCGGCGCTCACCGACAACCAAATCGTCGCAGCGGTGATTTGTTTCAGCGCCATCCTCTGCCTGTTTTTCATCGGCTTGCTGGCGTTTTTCATTCCATCGACCGGCAGCTTCCTGCGCGAGTTGACCTACTATTTCTCGCCGATCGAGCACATGATGGATTTCTCGCGCGGCATCTTCGACACGCGCCCGGCGGTCTTTTACCTGTCTTCCACGATGGTCGTGCTGTTCGCGACTTTCCACATTTTCCAATACCGGAGGTGGAAGTCGTGAAGCCTCCACGGACCGGAATCAAAATCGGGATCGGCCTCCAAATCCTCGCCGTGCTCACGATTTACACCCTCGTCAATTACCTTGGCATGGTCCACTACGAGAGGAGGGATTTGTCGAGGTCGCAAAAATTTTCCCTCGCCGGGCAGACCCGGGCGGTCCTCAAGGAACTCAAGAAACCGCTGCGCGTCGTCATCGTCGCCTCGCCGACCCTTTACTCGCCGGTCGCCCCGCTGCTTGCCGACCTCCGCGGGCTCATGAACGAGGTGCTTTTCAACAAACGCTCCGACCTGCTGGTGGAGTATGTCGATCCGACCCGGAATCTCCAACGCGTCCAGGAACTCAAGGCCAATTACAATCTCGCGGGCTTGGACAATGTCATGATCCTCGAATACGACGGCCGGAGTCGCGTTGTGAATATCGCGGAGATGGGCGAGTTCGATCTCGCGCCCGTTTCACAAGG
>JBMTBF010000136.1:0-4458 GCA_049429585.1 Terrimicrobiaceae bacterium
TCCTGAGTTTCCTCGGCCTCGGCATTCAGGCCCCGCAGGCGAGTTGGGGTTCCCTCCTGGCCGATGGCGCGGGCGCGATCAATCCGGTGCGGAGTTTTTGGTGGCTGCTCGTCTTTCCCGCCGCCGCGATGTCCCTCACACTGCTCGCCCTGAATTTCCTCGGTGACGCCCTCCGCGACGCCTTCGACACCCGCTCACGCTGAACCTCAGCGGCCGATTTCGCGGAGTTTTTTTCCGGACATGAGGTTCCGCTCGATGTGCTCGAGCGAGACACCTTTGGTTTCGGGAACGAGGAAAATAAAGAACACGATGAAGAGCACATTCATCCCGCCGTAGAGCAGGAAGGTGTTGCCCGGTCCGACGCCCTGAACCAGAGAGAGGAAGGTCATTCCCACAATCGCATTGGCGATCCAGTTTGTCCCCGTGCTGCAGGTGATGCCGAAGTCGCGACCGGCGAGCGGGAAGATTTCCGAGCAGATGACCCAGATGATCGGGCCGGCGCTCATGGCGAAGCCGATGATGAACAGAAGCAGGGCGCCGGCCGCCCAGTAGCCGAGGCCGGGGTTGTGCTCGATGCCGGAGTGGAAAATCGTTCCCACCGCAAGAAGGGCCAGGCCCATCACCACGAAGCCGGCATACATGATCGGCTTGCGGCCGAGGCGGTCCACAAAGGCGATGGCGATAAAGGTCGCGAGCACATTCGTGAGACCAACCACGACGGTTCCCCACATTTGCTCGGTGGTGGATTCGAAGCCCGCCATGCCGAAGATGCGCGGGGCGTAATACATGATGACATTGATGCCAGTGAGCTGTTGGCAGATTTGCAGACCGATCCCGAGGAACACGGCTTTGCGGAAGTGGGCGTTTTCGAGGAACAGGCTCCAGCCCTTTTGGGGAATCTTGGTGCTCTCCTCGATCTCGCGGATCTCGGCGGCGATCTCGGCGTCGTCGAGGTGCAGTTTTTTAAAAACGGCGGAGGCTTTTTCCTTCATGCCATTCAGCACCAGCCACCGTGGACTTTCGGGCAGGAAGAGGACTCCAAAAAACATCACCAGCGCGGGGAGGGCGATCATGCCGAGCATGAGACGCCAGGCCTCGTTGCTCGCGGCCATGGAGAGGACGAAGGATTTGAGATGGATGGCGTCGTAGTCGCCGGGGCCGGCGGTGGGCTTTGGGAGGGGAATCTGGCCGTCTGCGAGGCTGGCGAAAAAGGTGTCGCTCAAAAAGGCCATCAGGATGCCGATCGTGATCATGAGTTGATACATCGAGATCATGCCGCCGCGCACGGATTGCGGGGCGATTTCGGCGAGATAGAGCGGGGCCGTGAAGGAGGCGATGCCCACGGCCAGGCCAAGCACCAGGCGGGCGATGATCAGGATATGGGGGGTCGGTGCGGCGGCGCAAAAAACCGCACCGACGGCAAAAAGAAGTCCGCTCGCCAGCAGGGTTCCGCGGCGGCCGAGTTTTTTGCAGAGAAGTCCGCTGCCGAGCGCGCCGACCACCGCGCCCCACAACAGCGCACTCACGATCCACTCGATCATCTGGTCGTTCACGCCGAGGTCGCGCTGGATGTAAATCTGGGCGCCCGAGATCACACCGACATCCAAACCGAACAAAAGGCCGGCGAGAGCCGCAGTGAATCCGATGAAGTAAACAATGGAGCTGACTTTTTTGGTGGAAGGGGAGGTGGACATAGAGAGGAATGTGCAAACATCATTAAACCCGCAGCCACCCACGGCTTGCAATCCCCGCTTTTTAGAAATGAATTTTTGCGTAAAGGGGGCTTGACCCCTCAGGCATCTGTGGTATCCAAACCCTCCGCGCTAATCCAATCGCGCCGTTGGTCCTGTGGTTTCCACCGATGTGGGCAACCGTAAGCGCACAGGGTAACCCGGCGAAATCCTATTATCACATGCCTGTTCGTCTCGGTCGGTTTGAAATGCCGAAAACACTCGTCAAAGACGAGTCCACTGCCACAGAAACCTACGCTCGCTTTGTTGCCGAACCCTTTGAAGCCGGCTACGGCCACACAATCGGAAACTCCCTCCGCCGTGTGCTGCTCAGCTCGCTTGAAGGCGCCGCGATCACCTCGGTGAAAATCGAGGGCGCGCTCCACGAATTCAGCACCCTGCCCGGCGTGGTGGAAGATGTCGTCGACATCATTCTCAATCTCAAAAAAATCAAATTCAAGGCTCACGACCACGATGTCCGCACCCTCAAACTCTCTGTGAACAAAGAGGGCGTCGTCACCGCAGGCGACATCACCAAAAGCTCGCAGTGCGAGGTTTTGAACCCCGAGCAGATCATCTGCACGCTCGACAAGAAACAGAAGTTCGAGGCGGAGTTCGATGTCCGCGTCGGCCGCGGTTTTGCCACCGGCGACGAAAACAAGCGCTCCGACCAGCCCATCGGCGTCATTGCGATCGACTCGATCTTTTCGCCTGTCACCCGTGTCAAGTATGCGGTGCAAAACACCCGCGTTGGACAACGCACCGACTACGACAAGATCATTCTTGAAGTTTGGACCGATGGACGCATCACTCCCGATGACGCCCTCCTCCAAGCCTCCGCGATCCTTCGCCACCACCTCGATGTGTTTGTCGGATTCGAGGAAAATGTTGTCGAGTTCGACGAAACCCCGCAAGAGGTCAGCCAAGAGAACAATCGTATGAAGAAGCTCCTTGGCATGAGCGTCAACGAGATCGAACTCTCGGTTCGTGCGGCCAACTGCCTCAACAACGCCAACATCACCACCGTCGGCCAGCTCGCCATGAAGAGCGAGGCCGAGATGCTCAAATACCGCAACTTCGGCAAGAAGTCGCTCAACGAAATCAAGGAAAAGCTCCAGCAACTCGGCTTGGGTCTCGGTCACAAATTCGAAAACGGCCTTGTCGAGATCATCGAGGAATCCGCCAGCTAACACGCCATGCGCCACCAGAAAAAAACCGTCAAACTCGGCCGCTCGACAGCTCATCGCGACTCGCTTCTCGCGAACCAGGTCTGCAGCCTGATCGAACACAAACGCATCAAGACCACCCTCGCCAAGGCCAAGGCCGTTCGGCCCCTTGCCGAGAAAATGGTCACCCTCGGCAAACGGGGCGATCTCCACTCACGCCGCATCGCCGCAGGCTATCTCGGCCAGAAGGACGCGGTGAGGAAACTCTTCGCCGAAATCGCGCCTCGCGCCGCCGAGCGCAAGGGGGGCTACACCCGCATCATCAAGCTGGGCCAGCGCCTCAGCGACTCCGCACCGATGGCCTACATCGAGTGGGTTGACTCGGATGCGGCAGTGGCTGCCGAGCCGGTCGCTGAAAAATCGACTTCCAAAAAAGCCGAATAAGCGATCTAGTTGATTCATACCAACCCCGGGTGAACGATTTCTCCCGAGAGTCCCCTCGCGGACCGGGCGGAACCCATAGTGGTTCCGCCCTTTTCACTTTAAGAATATGAGCGAACTTTCCGAAGCCTACGCGCGCCATGTCGTTCCCACCTACGGCAGATTCGATCTCGACATCGAATGTGGAAAGGGCTGCCGCGTTTGGGATTTCAAAGGGCGAGAGTATTTGGATTTCGGCGCGGGCATCGCCGTCTGTTCACTCGGTCACTCGCATCCCGAGGTGACTGCCGCCGTAGCGGAGCAGGCAGCGCGCCTGGTTCATTGCTCGAACCTCTACCGCACCGCGCCCCAAGCCCTCCTCGCCAAGCGCCTGGTGGAAATCACCGGGCCGGGAAAAGCCTTTTTCTGCAACAGTGGCGCCGAGGCGAATGAGGGTCTGATCAAGCTCGCGCGCCGTTTTGGAAGCGCCACAGGCCGGCATCGCATTCTCACTTTTACGAATTCCTTCCACGGCCGCACCCTGGCCTGCATTTCCGCGACCGGGCAGGACAAGGTGAAGAAGGATTTCGGACCGTTGCCCGAGGGTTTCGCCCATTTGCCATTCAACGACCTCGCCGCTGTGCGCGCCGCAGTGGATGAAAAAACCATCGCGATCCTCGTGGAGCCGATCCAAGGCGAGGGCGGCATTCATCCCGCGACGCCCGAATTTTTGCTCGGACTGCGCGAGCTTTGCGACGAGCGCGGGATGCTGCTGCTTTTCGATGAGGTTCAATGCGGGCTGGGCCGGACAGGTGACTGGTGCGGTTGGCGGAGCCTTTGCGACGGGGTGGAGCCGGATGGTGTTTCGTGGGCGAAGGGTATCGCGAATGGATTTCCCCTCGGGTCGTTTTGGGTTTCCTCCAAAAAGCTCGATGAACGAGGTCCGCTTTGCGACCTGCTCGGTCCTGGCAGCCACGGCACCACCTATGGCGGCAACCCCGTCTGCTGCGCTGCCTCTCTCAAGGTTCTCGAGATCATCGAACGCGACGGTCTCTTGGCCAAATCCTCGGAACGCGGCAACGCTCTCGCGTCCGCTTTGAAATCCCTCGTTTCGCCTCTGATTTCCGAAGTTCGGCACATGG
>JBMTBF010000137.1:0-4450 GCA_049429585.1 Terrimicrobiaceae bacterium
AGGGAACCCCAACTCGCCTGCGGGGCCTGAATGCCGAGGCCGAGGAAACTCAGGAACGACTCGTCGATGACCACGGCGGGAATGGTGAGAGTGAGATAAACGAGGATGATTCCAGCAAGGTTCGGCAGCAGATGGCGAAAGAGGATTTTCGTGTGCGACTGCCCGAGCGCGCGGGCGGCGGTGACGAATTGGCGTTCTTTCAGCGATAGAACCTGTCCACGCACGATACGGGCCATCGTGAGCCATTCAATGAAGCCGAGGGTGAGAATCAGAATGGCGATGCGGGAGGACTCGACAAGCCATTGAAATCCCTCGCGGGAGGCCCATTCCTGAAGGCCGGCATTGAAGGCATTGATCGCGATCAGAATGAAAATCAGGCGCGGCACCGAGTAGAGAATATCCACAAGGCGCATCATGAGGGCATCGACGCGGCCACCGGCGTAGCCTGCAACCAGCCCCCATGTGGTGCCGATGAAAAGGCTCACGACCGCGCCGCAGAGACCGACGAGAAGGGAAATCCTTCCTCCGGTCAGCACCCGGTAAAGGACATCTCGGCCGTTGAGGTCCGTCCCGAAGGGATGTTCCCATGAAGGAGGGGCATATTGATTCGGACTCGGCTCTCCGAGTGTGGGCGGGAGAAAAAACGGCCCCACCACGCAGGCAAGGATCATCAAACCGAGGAAGACCATCGAGACGATGGCGGCGGGATTGTTTTTCACCCGATCAAGAACGCGTGGATCAAGCATGGGATTTGATCCGGCGGTCAAGAAGCCCGTAGGCGAGATCGACGAGGAGGTTGAAGAAGACGAGAAGCGTGCAGTAGACGATCACCATTCCGCCGAGCAGGAAGCCGTCACGGTTCAGGATCGAGTGGACGAAAAATCCGCCGGCGCCGGGGATGTGGAAAACAGTTTCGACAACGATCGAGCCGGTGAGCAGGTGAGCAGCGAGAGGGCCGAGATACGAGACGACCGGAAGAATCGCGATCCGAAGCGCGTGGCGGTAGACCACTGCCGATTCGCGGAGCCCCTTGGCGCGGGCGGTTCGGATGAAATCCTGCTGGAGAGTTTCCACCATGCTGCCGCGCATGAGGCGGGCGATGACGGCGGCGGCGGGTGCGGCAAGGACCAGAGCCGGCAGGATGAGATGTGAAAGTGTCCCCCACCCCCCGGCAGGCAGCCATCCGAGCGTGAGAGCAAAAACGAGGATCATCAACGGACCGGTGATGTAGGAGGGAAGCGAAATGGCTGCGAGGGCGGCGAACATGGCAGCGTGATCGCGCCAAGTCGCTCGGTGCATGGCTGCGAGGGTTCCGAGCCAGACGCCGGCGAAGGTCGCGAGGAGAAAGGCGGTCCCGCCGAGGGCGAGGGTGACGGGCAGCGTCTGGGCGAGGATTTCGTTCACTGAGCGATTGCGGTATTTCGTCGAAAGGCGCAAGTCGCCGCAGAGGAGGTCAGCAAGGTAGCCGGTGTATTGCTGCCAAAGGGAGCCATCGAGTTTGTATTTCGCGAGGAGTTGCTTCTCGATCGCCTCGGGAATTTTTCGCTCTCCGTCAAACGGCCCGCCGGGCGAGACGCGGATGAGAAGGAAAGTGATCGAGACGACGCAAAAGAGAACTCCGACGAGCGAGAGCAGGCGGTTGAAAAGTTGGCTCATGAGGCTTGGCGGGGTTTCAGGATTTCCTAGGACACGGAGGCGTTGGAAAAATCCCCGATACTCCCGGACACGAAATGCATGGACTCACTTTGCGGTGTGGAGATGGATGGCGGCGGCGATGATGGGCTGAGCCCAATCGGGGGCGCCGGAAAGGTCGGAGGGGGCGGTGATTTTTCCGCGCTGCATTTCCAGAACCAGCAAAGGGCGCGGGCGTTTGCCTTCGGCGGGATCGGACTCTGCGGAATTGTCAAAAACACGCAGGTGGTCGATGAGGGGCAGGAGGCGAATGAGATTTTCGCGACTTCGATTCCAGCGCTCGCGGATTTTTTCTTCCGGGATGTCGTGCCCACCGTGCGACACGCGACTGCGCACGCGGCGGATGTGGAGGTCGGCACTGGCCAATCCGCAGAACCAAATGTGGAGGCGGTGACCGGCGCGGGCAGCCTTTTCGAGCAGTTGCGCGATGCTGCGCCCGCCAAGTGTGGTTTCAAACCGGTAGTCGCTTCCACAGGCAATGGCCTTCTCAAGAAGGGCCTTGCCGATTTGCCATGCGTGGGCGTTGGCCGTCGCGATGGGAATGTCGGGCTGCTGGTTGCGGATTTGTTGGGCGACGGTGTCGGGATTGAAAACGGGGGCGTCTTTAAAATTGAACTCGGACTGCCCGATACTTGATTTGCCCGCGCCGTTGACCCCAGCCAGAACATGAATGATCGGCCGGTCAGGCATTTTTTTGTTTCTTATTACGCTGGGCAGCCCAAACGGCAGCCTCGCCAAGTTCTTCAGGCGTGGCATTGAACGCGCGCTCGGCCGCAGCGTGTTGTTCGGGCCCCTGCATCCGGTCGAGCAAGCCGCCGTATTCTTCGTGGAGTTTTTCCAGCCAAGAGGGATTCTGCTGTGCGGTGAGCGCCTCGTATTGATCGATGGACAGTAGGACGGCGCGCGGTTTGTCGTGGCGCGTGATCGCCACAGCGCGGCGGGCGGCGACCTGCTCAAAGACATCGGCGGTGGCGTTTTTCAACTCGGTGGCCGAGATGGTTGGCATTTCGGCCAAACTCGGGGCGGATTCGCGGGGAATGTGGTAGGACATGCTCATGAGGGCATTTTAGCCATTTTAGCTAATACGGCAAGTTGGCTTGGCGGGTTTTCAGGATTTCTTCAGCCACTGGAAGATCTGCGGGGTGCGTGATCTTGAAATTCGGAGCGCCGTGGAGAACCGGCGCGGGGTGGATTCCGGCGGCAATCAAGGCTCCGACCTCATCGGTGGCTCCCGGGCCGTGAGCCTGTATGGCAGAGAGGAGATCCGAGAAATGGGCAGCCTGCGGGGTTTCCATGGCGAAGAGGTTTTGTCTGGAGATGGACTCTTGAAGAAGGCCGTCGGCCTTGGCGCGGTGGAGCGAGTCTGCGATCGGATGGGCGGCTGAGGCGGCGCGGTGCTGTTCAGCAGCGGCGAGGATTTGGGTGAACAGGGCGGGCGTTGCCAGTGGGCGCGCGGCGTCGTGAACCGCGACAAGATCGGGAGGATTTGAGGCGAGGGCGAGAAGGCCGTTCAGGACCGAAGCGGAGCGCTCGGCTCCTCCCGCGACAATGCGGGAGATTTTGGGAAAGGATTGGGCGAATGCGGTGAATTCCTCGGTTCGCTGGGGAGCGCAAACCAGAACCGCTGTCGAAATCTCCGGGCAATCCTGAACGGCTTGAAGACTCCAAACGAGGAGCGGTTTGCCAGCCAGTGGCACAGTCAATTTGTCGAATCCCATGCGGGTGCTGGATCCAGCGGCGACAAGGATAGCGGCGGCTTTCATAATTGGTTCAAATATCGAAAAGCTGCTGCCCATCTTCGAAGTTTTTTTTCTTCGAGGCTTTCTTTGGGGACCTTTTGGTCATGCGCTCTCTTTTGCGTTTGGCCTGCTCCTTCCAGTGCTCGACCTCGTCCTCCAGAGAGGCCAGTTCGTCTTTGGCGGAACGGATGCGGGCCAGAACGGCGGCGCGGATTTTTTCTCCGGCTTGGGTTCGATTCTTGGCGTGCCAGAAAGTCCACGCCGGGGATTTCTTCGCTTGGCGGAGGCGGACCTTGAGGGCGTCGAGTTGCCCACGAAGTTGACGCGCGACTTGGCGGAGATGGTAGAGAGTGGAACGAACGGCCGAGCCGCTCTCATGCAGATCGGTGATGGCGAGAAGGACCTCCATGCGCTCGAGGTCCAGCGCGGCATAGGCCTGCTGGAGGTCATCCCAGAGTTTGCGCGTCTGGGGATTTGAGCGCTCGCGGCCTGTGTCGGGATGGAGGCGACGAACGAGGATGCGATAAATTTCTTTCACCCTCGCGGGAATGTCGTCCGCTTTCGGCTTGGTGGAGCTGTGTGCGCCGCCCATTTTGGCACGCCAGCGGCGGTAATCCTCGAAGAGTCGTTTGTATTTGGCCTTGCCCATGTCATCAGGGTCGTCTTCGAAAATGAATCGCACATAGGAGCGAAAATCCCGCTCCTCGGGATCGAATCCCTCATCGGGGTCAGGGTCGGGCGGAGATTTGTCCTCTGGATTTTCGTGGGAATCCTCAGGCTCGGATTCGGGCCCGGTTTCTTCAAAGATTTCAAAGGGGTCGCGCCCGGTGAGAAAGGACTCGAAATCGGCCATATCGATGCGGTGCTCCAAATCGTCGATTTTCGCGTGGAGGCGCCGCTCCTCGTCGAGAAGCGGGCCGAGGTTTTCGGCCTCCCAGCGTTCGAAGGCGGGTCGGATCGTGCGGTCAAACTCGGCGAGCATCTCCGAGTGTTCATTAACCTCGCGCATGATGCGCTTA
>JBMTBF010000138.1:0-4422 GCA_049429585.1 Terrimicrobiaceae bacterium
TCAATAAGGATTCGGTGATGAAAAAGCGCCGGAGGGAGCGTGGTTCAAACTTTTGAAATCCGAGTCGGGAGCAAGCGCCCTCGAGACCTTTTCTGAAATTGTAGTGGGGCAGGAGTCGGGCCTCGGGATCGGCCTCCATAGTTTCGAGTCGCCGTAAAATAATGTTCAACGCCTGTGGAAAAATCGGGATGGAAAAGGACTCGGATGTTTTTCGACGAAACACGGAAATTGTGTTGCCTGGGATGTCGATGTGCTTCCGGCAAATCCCCGCCAATTCGGCCTGGCCTAGTCCGAGTCTGCCCGAGAGTTCGACGGCATCGGCCGTATCCTCCGACCCATGCCCATTGGCTTTTTGGGAGCGGAGATTGGCAACGATAGCCAAAAACTCCTCCTCGGTGGGCGTGGCTTTTTTCTTCTTCACGGGTTTGGCATATTTGACCTTCACCAACGGACTGATGGCGATGACCCCTTGATCCACGGCCAGGTCGAAAAACCTCCGTGCCTCGGTGATCATGTGGTTTTTCGTGCTGGCGGATAACTCGGTGTATTGGGAAAGCCAAAGGGTGATGTCCGAGTGTTTGATTTTTCGGAGTTCGGTAGGGGAGTCCTTTGGCCATTCCTCCACCAGTCTTTTGATTCCCAGATTTGCGATTAGGAGCGAGGAGGCAGAGCGAGGTTTTCCCGTATCTGGAAAAACATGGATGGTCTGCTCGTAGATTTCCCTATGGCGCTTCAAATCCCGCCTCGCCACCTCGGGGTCGATCCTCTCCAAGTTCGACTTAAAAGCCGCCAACTTTCGCTTTGCCAGAGCGGCATCCGTGGTCTCAAGGGATTGGCGAATCTGCTTGCCGCCATGTTTTACCAGGGCGTAGTATGTCGCCCCTCGGTATCTGTATAAACATGGTCCAACTTTTGCCCAATCCGACTTCTTGCCCTGTGGTTTCTCTGGCTTGCTCATGCCTTAAAACTATCGGGTTACAAAATCGGGTGACAAGGGCAAAATCAGCCAATTTCTTCCTTCTGGAAGTTGCAGAATCTGAAAGTTTTGCGCGATTAGCTCAGCGGTAGAGCGCTTGCTTCACACGCAAGAAGTCACTGGTTCGAACCCAGTATCGCGCACCACTTACCCAACTCCGAAGAGGTGGAATTTTTCAGGCGGCCATGTAGGGGAGGGCAGCGGCGCGGGATTTCACGGCGTCCAGACCCTCGAGCAAATCGGCGATGGCGTCCCATCTTCCGGCGACCAGGGCCTCGTGGGCGTGGGCGGCGATGGTGATCGGGAAATCCGTGTCGGCGATGGAGATTTTTTTCTCGGTGAGATCGAGCGTTAAAATAGCCGCCGGGTCTGACTCAATGAGTTTGGCCATGGCACGGATGTTTTCGCCGCTGGCCACCACGCAGGGCATGCCGAGGGTGATCGAGTTTCCGAAGAAAATCTCGGCGAAACTCTCGGCAATGATGGCACGGATGCCGAAGCGGTAGAGTGCCTGCGGAGCGTGCTCGCGCGAACTGCCGCAGCCGAAGTTCGAGCCGGAGAGGAGGATCGAGGCGCCCTGGAAGCGTTCGTCATCGAGCGGATGGATCTGGCCGTCGGCCTTGGCAAAGGCGCGGGCGTCGTAGAAGGCGAATTCGCCGAGTCCGTCGAAGGTGATGCACTTCATGAACCGGGCCGGGATGATGCGGTCGGTGTCGAGATCATCGCCGGGGACATAAACGCCGCGACCGGCAACTTGGGTGATTTTTTCGAGAGCCATGGTTTTTAGAAATTCGAGATGGGTTTTCAGTTCACACCGAAGACTTCGCGGGCATCGGCGATTTCGCCGGTGACAGCGGCGGCGGCCACCATGAGCGGGGACATGAGAACGGTGCGTCCGGTCGGGCTGCCTTGGCGACCCTTGAAGTTGCGGTTGCTCGAGCTCGCGCAAAGTTGGTTGTCGACAAGTTTGTCGGGGTTCATTCCGAGGCACATCGAGCAGCCCGCGCCGCGCCATTCGAAGCCGGCGTCTCGGAAAATCTCGGCGAGTCCCATGCTTTCGGCTACAGAGGCAACGCCTTGCGATCCGGGAACGACGATGGCCTTCACGCCATTGCGGACTTTGCGGCCCTTGATGTGGCGGGCGACTTCCTGGAGGTCGCTGAGGCGGCCGTTCGTGCAGCTTCCGAGGAAGGCGACATCCACCTTGGTGCCCTTGATCGGAGCGCCGGCCTTGAGGTTCATGTGCGCGAGGGCCTCCTCGGCGGTGGCGCGGTCTTTTTCAGGGACCTCATTGATGGATGGAACATTCTCGTGAATGAAAATTGCCTGGCCGGGATTGATTCCCCAAGTGACGGTGGGAGCGATTTCGGCGGCGTTGTAGGTGACGACATCGTCGTATTTCGCATCTGGATCGGAAGCGGTCGCCTTCCAACGGGTGACGGCGGCGTCCCATTCCGAGCCTTTCGGAGAGTAGGGGCGGCCTTTGAGGTATTCAAAAGTGGTGTTGTCGGGATTCACATAGCCCACGCGCGCCCCGCCCTCGATCGACATGTTGCAAACGGTCATACGTTCCTCCTGCGTGAAGGCGTCGAAGGTGGAACCCGCAAATTCGTAGGCGTAGCCGAGGCCGCCGTTGACTCCGAGTTTCCTGATGATGTGGAGGATCACATCCTTGGCGTAAACACCGGGGGCAAGTTTTCCATTCACCTCGACACGGCGGACCTTGGGCTTGTGGAGCGCCATGGTTTGGGTGGCAAGGACATCTCGCACCTGGCTGGTTCCAATACCGAAGGCAATCGCACCGAAGGCGCCATGAGTGGAAGTGTGCGAGTCGCCACAGGCGATCGTGGTGCCGGGCTGGGTGATGCCTTGCTCGGGACCAACAATGTGGACGATGCCTTGCTTGCCGGTCGGGAGATCGAAAAAGGTGATGCCGTTATCCGCGCAGTTTTTGCGGAGCGCCTTGATCATGGCGTCGGCTAGGTCGTCGCTGAAAGGTTCGACGCGCTCGTCGGTCGGCACGATGTGGTCCACAGTGGCAAAGGTGCGGTGCGGATAGAGAACTTTGAGACCGAGGTCGCGGAGCATTCCGAAAGCCTGTGGGCTGGTAACCTCGTGGATGAGGTGTGTGCCGATGAGGAGTTGGGTGGCCCCGTTGGGAAGAGTGCGAACGGTGTGTGCCTCCCACACCTTGTCGAGTAGCGTCTTGCTCATATGTCGGACGGGAGATTTTAGTCGTCGATCGTTGCGTTGCAAGACGCCAGAAGGCCTCTCAAATCATGGCCATGGCGGCAAGAAGTCGGCCGGTTTTTCCGGATTCCTTGCGGTAGGAATAGTAGGCTGCCGGGTCGGAGGCGGTGCAGCGCAGACAGTCGTGAATCTCGGTTACACCCGCCGCAGCGGCTTGGCGGCGGATTTCGGCGGCGAAGTCGACCTCGTAATGCGGCGGGCGGATGCAGGGGGAAATTTGCACGACCAGATCGCCGGGGAGGGCTCCGGTTTTTGAGCAGAGAGTTTGGATGGAGCGGGTCGTGATTCCGAGTTCGGTGCCTTTTCGTCCGGAGTGGGCGAGGGCAATGCCACGGCCGAGTTTGTCGGCAATGAAAACAGCGGCGCAATCCGCGACGTAGATTCCCAAACAAAGTCGGTGCTCAAGGGTCATCAAGGCATCGCAATCCGGAACTGGAAATTTATCGCTGCCGAAAACCTCCCTCACCGAATTTCCGTGGACCTGCACGGCGCTGGCGAGAGGCATTCCTGCGAAACCCGCGCGGTCGAGCGCGGCACGGTGGATTCCTGCCAAGCGCGCCATGGCGGTGTCGCGATCGGTTTGGACATCCAAGCCCGGCGCACGCCGGAAAAAACCAGCCCGTATAGGGGCCAGCGCGTCCAGAGCCGGGAAGGTTTCGAGAGGAGCCTCCTGCGGGGAGGAGGACATCAATTTCCCTTGGGTTGCGCTTTTTTGGCGGGGCTCGGTGAAGGACTCGGCGCCGGCTCGAGAATCGGGACGAGCGGATCCTTTTTGCGATAGGCGCGCGGGAGGGTCGGTTGGGGGCGGTCGGGATCGTTGATCTTGTTGAAACGGCGAGCCTGCGGCTTGGTGAGCGGGTCGTCAAAGATGTCCTGGAATTTCGTGTCGAGCGACAGGGCGCGGTCGTAATCCGCCACGCCGGTGATGTAGCTGTAGTAGGCTTGGAGAAGGAAGGTCTGGGACTGGAGCAGCGAGGTCTGCTGGTTCAGGACATCAAGCTGGGTGCCGGCGCCGGCATCGAGCCGTTCCTGGGCGAGGCGCAGGGCTTCGACGCCTTGAACGACGCTTGCCTCCTGGCTGTCGACAGTTTCCTTGGCTTGAAGGATATTCGATATCGCTTGCTGAACCTGAAGGATAACCTCGCGCACGCCATTGTCGTAGTTGATTTTCGCCTGCTCCATGCGGGCCCGCATGG
>JBMTBF010000139.1:0-4411 GCA_049429585.1 Terrimicrobiaceae bacterium
CGGGCTTTTTCCATCCGGTCGCGTTGCTCGGGCGGGATCGGGGGTTTGGAGGCTTCGCCTTTTTCTTTGTGTTTTATTGGACGATCGCCGTCGTTTTTCTTGCGGTCATCGAACTGCTTTTTACGGCTTTCGAAAAAATCCCCAACCTGCTTCGCGAGTTCAGGGTCACGATTCATCATGGCCTCCCGCATGGCCTCTCGGAATTCCTTGCCGGCTTGCTCGGCCTTTTCCTTCAGAGCTTTCATCTCGGGGTCTTGCAGCAACTCGTCGCGGGCGGCTTGGAATTTTACTTTCATTTCCTCGGGCATGCCTTCCGAGAATTTGTCGCGCCATTTTCCACCGGGCTTGTCGCCGTGGGGTGGCGGGGGATTTTGGGCTAGGGTGGAGAGCGTTGCCCCGAACAGGGCTGCGGCTAGAAGGAGTCCGGTTGGAATTTTCATACGCTAGGTTGAACAGGCAAGGCGCGGAAAAGTTGCAGGGATTTTTCGATGTCCGATTTCCCCCGTGGATTGACGCCCCTGCCGCGCTCGGCTTTGATTCGCGCCCTATGTCGAAGGACACCTCATCCACCCGAATGGAAAAAATCGTCAGCCTCTGCAAGCGGCGCGGGTTCATATTTCAATCCTCCGAAATCTACGGCGGCCTGAATGGATTCTGGGATTTCGGGCCGCTCGGGGTGGAGCTGAAGAAAAACCTGAAGGACTTCTGGTGGCGGCGCAATGTTCGCGAGCGCGATGACATGGAGGGCATGGACGGCTCGATCATTATGAACCGCGCCGTGTGGAAAGCCTCGGGCCACGAGGAGACTTTCAGCGATCCGATGGTGGACTGCAAAGAATGCCATTCACGCAACCGCGCTGATCAACTCCCCGAAAAGAATGGCGAAAAATATTGCCCGAATTGTGGCAGTCGCAAGCTCACCGAGCCGCGGGATTTCAATCTGATGTTCAAATCCCACGCGGGTCCTCTCGAGTCCGACGACAATCTCGTCTATCTCCGCCCCGAAACCGCGCAGGCGATCTTTGTGAATTTCCGCAATGTCCTCGACACCTCGCGCCAAAAGCTCCCGTTCGGCATCGCCCAAATCGGGAAGGCCTTCCGCAACGAGATCAACCCGCGCAACTACATCTTCCGCTCGCGCGAATTCGAGCAAATGGAGATCGAGTATTTCTGCCGACCCGAGGACGGCATGCGCCTCACCGACTACTGGCTCGAGGAACGCCTCAAATTCTACGAGGACATCGGCATTCCGCGCTCGAAGATCAAAATCCACGACATCCCGGACGGTGACCGCGCGTTCTACTCCAAGAAAACCTACGACCTCGAATACGAGTTCCCCTTTGGCGTCAGCGAACTGGAAGGCATCGCCTACCGCACCGATTACGATCTCGGAAAGCACATCGAGCATTCCGGCAAGCCGCTCGACTATTTCGACGAGGCCACGAAGGAACGCCTCGTACCACATGTCGTCGAGCCTAGCGCCGGGGTGGACCGCACAACCCTTGCGCTCCTGTGCGAGGCCTTCGACGAAGAGACGGTGACCGACGAGAAGGGGAATTCCGAGACGCGCACCGTGTTGCGTTTCCATCCCCGCATGGCTCCGATCAAGTGCGCGGTCCTGCCCTTGCTTAAAAACAAGCCGCCGCTCGTGGAAAAAGCCCGCGCCGTCGCGTCCTCGCTCAAGCCGCTCATGAATGTCTTCTACGACGAGGCCGGCGCCATCGGCCGCCGCTACCGCCGACAGGACGAGGCCGGCACGCCGTTTTGCGTCACAATCGACTTCGACACCATCGGCGAGAACGGCCCGGAGAAACAGGATACCGTCACGCTGCGGCACCGCGACTCGATGCAGCAGGAGCGCATCGCCCTTGCGGACCTCAAAGCCTATCTTCTGGAGCGCATCCTCTAACGAAATTTTCCCTTTCGTTTTCCGAGGAAAGGAGCTCACATAGCGTCCGCATGAAAACATTTTTGTTCCCCTTGCTGGCCATTGTTTTGTCCGGATGCGCAGCGATCGAACAAGCGCAGCGCTCCAGCACCGAGAGGTTGCTTTCCGCCGCCGGATTCGTTCCGACACCCGCCAACACCGAAGCACGGCAGCGGTCCCTGGCCAGCCTCACACCCTACAAAATCGAGCGCAAACTCCGCAGCGGCGAGTTTTACTACCTCTACGCCGTGCCTGAGCAAAACCTCGTCTACTTCGGCACCCAAGCCGCTTACGGCAAATATCAGGAACTTCTCATTCAACAGGAAATCGCCAACGCGAACCTGAGCGCAGCGCAGATGAACATGAGCACGACCCAGCAATGGAACGACTGGGCATGCTGGGGGTCCGGTGCCGCGATTCTCCCTCCCCCGCGAATCCGCGGCCATTGAGCCTGCCGGGGAAATAGGATCGACGCAACAAGCGTCATGCGCGACATTTCGCCTTGATGGCACTCGCCAAGGAAAGAGCCTTTGATCGTTTGCGCAATGCCCGAAATTCGGGGCGCCTCGCCCATGCCTGTTTGTTGATCGGCCCTCCCGGTTCCGGGAAAAAATGGCTCGCCGGGGAGTTGGCTGGCCTAGTTCTGGGGTCAAACCCCCGCGAGGTTTCGACCCACCCCGATTTCCACCAGGTCGCTCCGGAATCTAAATCCCGCCGCATCCTCATCGCCCAGATGCGCGACCTCGAGCGCTCACTCCAGATGAAGCCACTCCGGGGAGCCAACAAGTTCGCTCTGATCCAGGACGCAGACCGCCTCCAGCCCGAGGCTGCAAACGCTTTTTTGAAGACCCTCGAGGAGCCGCCCGCCGGGTGCCACATCGTGCTCACGACGACCCTGCGCGACGCGGTGCTCCAAACCATCCTCTCTCGATGCATCTCAATACCCCTCCTCGCTCCGCCAGGCGCCTCGCGCGACGAACTCTCGGCCGCCGTGGCCGCCGAATTTGAAAAATCCCTCCTGCATCCCGGTGGCTCGGATGCAGGCACGGCATTCCGCTTCACCCGCTTCTTCCAATCCACCCTCGCCGCCGTACGGGAAAACATCTCCGAGGGTCTCGATGCCGAGTTGAAGGAACAGGTGAAACGCCACCGCGATTCGATCGACAAATCCTGGAAGGAAACGCGGGAGGATCAGATCAAGGCACAGACCGAAGCCGCCGCTGTGCGCGAGAGGGAACGCCTCCTCGCCGCCCTAGGGGAGGTCCTAGCATCCGCTCTCCGCCACAAGCTGCAACCGACCGAATCCGCCTCCGGAGAAATCCGCCGCATCGCGGGGGAAAACGAGGCGCGACAGCTCCTCGGCCGCCTTGACGCATTGGAGCGGACCCGACGCCTTCTAGCCTCCGGCACTCAGGAGGCGCTTGCGCTGGAGAGCGGATTTCTCCAAATGATTTCCCATCCATGAAGAAACGGATCGTCATCAAACTCGGCACAGGCGTTCTCTCCACGCCCGCCGGAAAATCACTGGATACCGACCAGTTCACCCGCATCGCCTCCGAAGTCGCGGCCCGCGAAAATGAGGGCCACGCCTGCATCCTTGTCAGCAGTGCCGCGATAGCCGCCGGCGTGCGCGTCCTCAAGCTCAAGCAACGCCCCGACGACCTCTCCGGAAAGCAGGCCTGTGCGGCGGCTGGGCAACCCGAGCTGATGCGGCTCTACGCAACTTCATTCAAAAAACACGGGCTCGCTGTCGCCCAATTGCTCCTCACTCACGGAGACATCGACAGCTTCATGCGGCGCGACAACGCCCGCAATACGCTCGACTGTCTGCTCGATCGCGGAGCGATCCCGGTTATCAACGAGAACGACTCCGTCGCCGTCGAGGAACTCCGATTCGGCGACAACGACCGACTATCCGCCGAGGTCTCGATCCTCGCCCAGGCCGACCATTTGCTCATCCTTACCAGCGTCGATGGACTCCAGGACTCGAACGGCAAGAGGGTTCCGAAGGTCCGCGACATTTCCGAGGCGCTCCGGTTCGTGCGCGATGACAAGGGTGAGGAATCCGTCGGCGGCATGAAAACCAAACTCGAGGCGGTGCGGAAAGTCTCCGCCGCCGGCATCTCCGCGCACATCCTCGATGGACGCAAACCCGGCCAAATCCACGCCGCGCTCCACGGCAAGGATGTGGGAACCTCGTTCCCGGCCCGCGCGCACATCCGGCCATGAGGCTCGTCGGAGTTGTCTGGGCCATCGGACGGAACACCCTCACCGAACTCGTCCGGCAAAAGGTTTTCTACTTCCTGCTGATCTTCGCGCTTCTGGTCATCGGAAATTCCGCCTTCATCGCGAAGCTTTCGTTTCAAGAGCAATTCCAGATGTTGAAAGACATCTCGCTGGGAGCCATGTCGGTCTTCGGCTCGCTTCTCGCCATCCTCGCCACGGCGAATTTTTTGCCGAAGGACATGGAGGACCGAACGATCT
>JBMTBF010000140.1:0-4405 GCA_049429585.1 Terrimicrobiaceae bacterium
CAATGATCGAACGCTATTCCCTGCCGAAAATGCGGTCCATTTGGACCGAGCAACGCAAACTCGAAATCTGGCTCGAGATCGAGACCCTCGCCTGCGAGGCGATGGCCGAACTCGGCACGATCCCGAAATCCGACGCCGCCGAGATTCGTGCGAAGGGGGCCTTCGACATCGATAAAATCCGCGAGATTGAGAAGCGCACGAATCATGATGTCATCGCGTTCCTCGAGAATGTCGCTGAATATGTCGGCCCGGCTTCGCGGTGGATCCACCAGGGCCTCACTTCCTCCGACCTTCTCGACACCACCATCGCGGTGCAGATGCTCGAGTCCTGCAATTTGCTCGAGGCTGATCTGCTCGCCTTGCGCGAGGCGGTGGCGGTCCGCGCGAAGGAGCACAAATTCACGCCGATGATCGGCCGTAGCCATGGCATCCATGCCGAACCGATCAGCTTCGGTCTCAAAATGGCGCTCATGTATGACGAATTCTCCCGTTCGCTCGAGCGCCTGCGCGAGATGCGCGAGCGCGTCCGCGTCGGCAAGATCAGCGGAGCGGTCGGCACCCACGCCCACCTCGATCCGCGCGTGGAGAAATCCGTTTGCGAAAAGCTCGGGCTCAAAGCTGCCGCGCTCTCGACCCAGATCATCCAACGCGACCGCCACGCCGAGTTCATGACCACCCTCGCGATCATTGCCTCGAGCATCGACCGCTGGGCCACGGAATTCCGCCACCTGCAGCGCACCGAGGTTTTGGAGGTCGAGGAATATTTCAGCGAAGGCCAAAAGGGAAGCAGCGCCATGCCCCACAAGCGCAACCCGATCACCGGCGAGCGCCTCAGCGGCCTCGCGCGCGTTATCCGCGGAAACGCCATGGCTGCCCTAGAGAATGTCGCCCTCTGGCATGAGCGCGACATCAGCCACAGCTCGGTCGAACGCATCATCCTGCCCGACAGCTGCACCCTGCTCGACTACATGCTCTCGCTTTTGACCAAGCTCGTTTCGAAGCTGATCGTCTATCCGGAAAACATGCGGCGGAATATGGAACTCACCGGCGGCCTCTATGCGAGCCAGGCCGCGCTGCTCATGCTCACCGAGAAAGGCATGGAACGCAAAGCCGCCTACGAAGCCGTTCAACGCGCCGCGATGAAAACCTGGCGCGAGGGCGGCGGCCTCGCCAAGAATCTCTCCGAGGAGCCCACCGTCTCCGCGCACCTCTCGGCCGAAGAAATCACCCACGCCTGCTCGCCCGACCGCCACTTCCGCCATGTGGAGGACAAACTCCGCGCGGTCGGGATTGTTTAATCACCGATGAAAACCGTCGTGCTCCTGAGCGGCGGGATGGATTCCGTCGTGGCGCTCCACCACGCCCGGCGGGAGCATGAGATCGTGGCGGCGCTGAGCTTCGACTACGGCGCGAAGCACAACGACCGCGAAATTCCCTTCGCCAAGTGGCAGGCGGAATCCTGCGGCGTTCCGCACACGACGGTCCCGCTGGATTTTATCGGACACGAATTTTCATCCGACCTTCTTAAAAACGGCGGCGAGATTCCCAAGGGCCATTACGAGGAGGAGACCATGAAAAAAACCGTCGTCCCCTTCCGCAACGGCATCATGCTCTCGATCGCCGCCGGGTTTGCCGAGAGCAAGGGAGCGGCGGGTCTCGTCATCGCCGCCCACTCCGGCGACCACGCGATCTACCCCGACTGCCGCGAGGAATTCATGCGCGCCATGGCCGATGCCATCCGGCTCGGCACCTATGCGGAAGTCGAGGTGCTGCGGCCGTTCATCGATAGGACAAAAGCCGACATCGCCCGTCGCGGCGCCGAACTCGGCGTGGATTTTTCGAGGACTTGGTCGTGCTATGTCGGCGGCGAGACGCATTGCGGCGAGTGCGGCACCTGCGTCGAGCGCCGCGAGGCATTCCAACTCGCGGGCCTTCCAGATCCCACCGCCTACCTTTCCGCGGGACCGCTTCCGCCGAAGCCATGCTGATCTCGGAGATTTTTTATTCGGTGCAGGGCGAGGGCGAACTCACCGGCGTGCCGTCGGTTTTCATCCGAACCTCCGGCTGCAACCTGCGCTGCCGCTGGTGCGACACCCCCTATGCCTCTTGGAATCCCGAGGGCACCGAGATGTCGGTCGCCCAAATCCTCGCCGAGGTGGAAAAACATCCCGCCGCCCATGTCGTTCTCACCGGTGGCGAGCCGATGGTCGCCCGAGGCATCCACGAACTCGCCGCCGCCCTCCGCGCGCTCGGCAAACACATCACCATCGAAACCGCCGGCACCGTCACCCCCGGCGGCATCGCGTGCGACCTCGCCTCGATCAGCCCGAAGCTCGCCGACTCCACCCCCGCACCCGGCTCGATCGAACCCGCCTGGATCGAGCGCCACGAAAAATCCCGTTGCCGCCCTGAAATCCTCCGCGAGTGGCTGACCGCCTACCCGTTTCAGCTCAAATTCGTCGTTTCGAGCGAAGCCGACCTCCCCGAAATCCATGCCCTCCTCGCCGCGACCGGGCACCCGGTTTCCCCCTCGAAAATCCTCCTCATGCCCGAGGGCACCGACCCCGCCACGATCGATTCCCGCTGCGATATGCTTGTCGGCCTTTGCCTCCGCCATGGCCACCGCCTCTGCGACCGCCTGCACATCCGACTCTTCGGAAACACGCGGGGCACCTGAAATTGCGCCAAATTGCTCCTTGAGTTCGCCGGGGATGTGTGGGACTTTGCCCGAGCCTCAGGCGCTTTCGTTTATGCAATTCCATTCCGGAGACCCAGTTTTGATCGGTCATTGGTCTGAATTCATCGCGTCATTCATGTTCCTTGCGGCGTGTGTTCAGCACGCATTTTCAAGGGGATACGCATCGCCCGAGGCCCAACATGCGGCCGTGCCGTTTTTACGGGGAGCATTCCCCGTCCGCACCGGCCGCCAACGCAACGCAATACACACAACCATGTCATCAGAATACTCACCGAGCGGTTCACGCCGCTCGTCGCGACGCGGCGGAGGGCGCCGTTCCGATCGCTCGAACCGCACGCCCCGCTCCACACAGCAAACCGAAAAACCCGTTAAAAAAGAGACTTCGCTGCTCTCGAAAATCATCGGCTTCTTCACCGGCAAAAATGCCGAACCCGAGCGTCCCGCCCGCACAGAGCGCGAACGCCGTCCCCGCTCCTCCGAAAACGGCTCCAACGAGCGTGCCCCGCGCGAGCGGAGCAATCGCAGCGAGCGCCCGACCGGCATGCGCACCCCTGAGGTCGTCGAGGTTACCTCGCCCCGCCTCTATGTGGGCAACTTGTCGTTCGACGCCGCCGAGAGCGATCTTTTCGAACTCTTCAACGGAGTGGGCAGCGTCCAGAATGTCGAGATCGTCGTGAATCGCCACACGATGCGTTCGAAAGGCTTTGCCTTCATCCAAATGCAATCCATCGACGAGGCCAAGCGCGCCGTCTCCGAACTCCACGACAAGGAGTTCATGGGCCGCAAGCTCGTCGTCAGCGGAGCGAAGGCCGTCGAGGAGCGCCGCTCCGAGCGCCAGCAGGAATCGGCTGCTCCCGCCGAGACCGCCGCCGCCACTGAATAACAAAAACTCCAACGCCGAAAGGCCCCGTCCGGTCATCGTGACGGGGCCGACCGGTGTCGGCAAATCCTCCCTCGCCGTGGCGCTCGCCGGGCGCCTCGATGGCGAAATCCTCGGAGCCGACGCTTTCCAGATTTACGCCGGGCTGCCCGTTCTCACCGCCCAGCCCACCCCCGAACAACTCGCCACCATTCCCCACCACCTCGTGGGTTTTTTGGATTTGAGCGAGAATTTCGACGCCGCCCGCTACGCCAAGGCCGCGCGCGATGCCATCGCCGGGATCCAATCGCGCGGGAAACTCCCCATCCTCGTAGGCGGCACCGGCCTTTACCTCAAAGCCCTCACCCACGGCCTCGCCGAAATGCCTCCCGTCGATCCCGACCTCCGCGCGCGGATTTCCGCGATGCCGATCGCTCAAGCGGTCGAGGAATTGGGAAAAGCCGACCCCGCCTGTCTGGAAAACCTCGACCTGAAAAATCCCGTCCGCGTCCACCGCGCTCTTGAGATCGTGCTACAAACCTCACGCCCGCTCTCCGAGTCACGGGCCACCTGGAAAAATCCCTCCAACGCATTTCGCGGCCTCGTGATCACCCGCGAACGCGAGGATTTGCGAGACCGCATCGAGGCGAATGTCGCCCAAATGCTCTCCGGAGGAGCGATCGAGGAAGTTCGCCACGCCGCCAACCGCTCTGGGGAGGGCGCTCGCCGGGCGATTGGTTTTCGCGAGATCGAGGAATTCCTCGGCGGCAAAACCTCCCTCGACGCCTGCCGTGAGGCGATCGCCACCGCGACGAAGCGCTACGCCAAGCGCCAATCGACCTGGTGCC
>JBMTBF010000141.1:0-4344 GCA_049429585.1 Terrimicrobiaceae bacterium
AGGCCGAGGGCCCAGCGGATGCCGCCGAGGAGGTGGTTTCGAAATTGCGTGGCGGTTTCGACCGTGTTGATGCGGTCCTTGAGAGCGGGATCGGTGCTCCAGAGGTCCTCGCGGTGGCCGAGGGTGGTGTAAAACACCCGGCCCTCGCCGAGGCCGCGCACCCAGGCCACCGGGAAGAAGCCTTTTTCTTCCGGCTTGTTCGGGTGGTGCTTCATGAACCAAACCGAGCGGACCTGGTCGCGCTTTTGGTTTTTGATGAGATACATTTCCTCCTGCGAGAGGGTCCAGATGTCGCCGATGCCGGCATTGGCAGGATGGTCTTTATCGCCTGCGTGAAGCGTTGCGGGAACCTGCGGGCCGTGCCCGTCGAAAATGCCACAGAGCATTTCAGTGTAGGGCAGGCAATCCTTGAGAGTGTCGCTCCCCGCGTGCATGCCGATGAAGGCTCCGCCGGAGCGAACCCAGTCTGCGAATCCCTGCGGGTCCGGAAGCGGAAGTGCTCCGGAGGTATTGCAGAAGATCACGGCATCGATGCGATTGTCGCGCAGGGCTTGGGGTGAGAGGGCCTCAAGGGTTTGGGACATGGCGGCGTTGAATGCCGCTTGCTTGTTGTCGGCCTCGGGCTTGATCTCACGATTCCATGTTTCCATGGCCTTTTTGTGAGCGGCCAGTTCGGCTTTGTATTTTTCAACCTTCGCCGGGGGCGCGTTTTCCTCGAGCTTGCGGGGAGGCTTTGGTGCTTGGGGAACTTTGATATCGGGCTGGCGGAGCCAGGTGACGATCTCGAAGTCCGGTGCGGCCGCATCCATGGCGGCAAGAGCCTCTTCGCCGAAGGGTATCGAGGGATGGCGGTAGCCCATCGTCGTCGTGCAAACGAGGACGCGTTTGGGGGCGTCGGCAGCTTCCGCGAGGATGGTTGATCCAAGGATCATAGCGAGGGCGAGGTGTTTGATTTTCATGCGGGGATTGATGTCCAGCGGGCGTTATTTTTCGAGCTATCCACCGCGGCCTCGATGAAGGCCATGCCGCGGATGCCATCCGAGATTTTCGGGTAGTCGAGAGCCGTATCGTCAGGAGTCGTGCCATCGATGACGGCGCGGAGGTGGTTGGCGAAGTTGCGGTAGATGTTCGCAAAGGCCTCGAGATAGCCCTCGGGGTGGCCTGACGGGATGCGCGTGTGGGCGGCGGCGGATTTCCCAAGGTAGCCGAGGCCGGTGCGGCGAATCTCCGTTGGACGATCGTTCCATTTCACAAGGAGTGTATTGGGTTCCTGCTGGTGCCACTCGAGGCCGCCGAGTTCGCCATAAACGCGGATGTTGAGGTTGTTCTCCTCGCCCACGGAGATTTGGGACGAGTGGAGGATGCCCTTCGCGCCATTATCAAAGCGGAGGAGGACATTGCCGTCGTCATCGAGCGCGCGGCCTTCGACAAAGATCGAAAGGTCGGCGGCGAGTTCCTTGATTCGAAGGCCGGTGATGAATTCGGCGAGGTTTTCGGCGTGGGTGCCGATGTCGCCGAGGCAGCCAGCCGCACCCGACTTCGTGGGATCGGTGCGCCAGGCGGCTTGTTTTTGGCCGGATTCCTCGAGGCGGGTCGAGAGCCAGCCTTGGGGGTATTCGACAACGACCTTGCGGATTTTTCCGAGTTGGCCGGCGCGCACCATGTCGCGGGCTTCTTTGACGAGCGGGTAGCCGGTGTAGTTGTGCGTGAGGCCGTAGAGGAGACCGGTCTTTTTCACCAGCGCGCCGAGTTCCTTCGCCTCGGCGAGGTTGAAGGTGGCGGGCTTGTCGGAGAGGACGGGAAAACCGTTTTCCAAAGCACATTTGGCGGCGGGGAAGTGGACATGGTTCGGCGTGACGATGGCGACGAAATCCATGCGTTCGCCGAGCGGCAGGGCGGCTTCGGATTTCATCATTTCCTCGAAGGTGCCGTAACAACGCTCCGGTGGGAGGAAGAAGTCGGCCCCCGAGTCGCGGGAGCGCTGCGGGTCGCTGCTAAAGGCGCCACAGACGAGTTCGATCTGGCCGTCGAGGGCTGCCGCCATGCGGTGAACGCCTCCGATGAAGGCTCCGCGTCCGCCCCCGACCATGCCCATGCGGATTTTGCGTTTCGCGGCGCTCATTTGCCTTTTCCTTTCTTTTTGTCGAAGGCGGCGTCGAAGGCGACGGCGCTCGGCGAGAAGTCGAGTTGGCGGACGAACGCGGCGGCCTCGGTGGCGCCGTGGATGCGGTCCATCCGAATATCCTCCCACTCGACAGAGAGCGGGCCGTGGTAGCCGACATCATTGAGGGCGACGATGACCTCCTCGAAGTTGATGTCGCCGCGACCGGGTGAGCGGAAGTCCCACTGGCGGCGGGCATCACCAAAAGTCGTGTGGCCACCGAAGACGCCGACCGATCCGTCGCCGTGCCCCCACCAGGCATCTTTGATGTGCGCGTGGAAAATGCGGGATCCGAATTTGCGAATGAACGCGACATAGTCCACTCCTTGGTAGCCGAGGTGCGAGGGATCGTAGTTGAAGCCGAAGCGGCGGTGGTTTTTCACGGCGGCGAGGGCGCGCTCCGCTGTGGCGATGTCGAAGGCGATCTCGGTGGGATGGACCTCGAGTGCGAAATCGACATTCGATTTGTCGAAGGCGTCGAGGATCGGCAACCAGCGCTTGGCGAAGTCGGCAAAGCCGGCGTCCCAGTATTCCTGCGAGGTTGGAGGGAAGGCGTAAATGGAATGCCAGATCGAGGAACCGGTGAAGCCGTTCACCGCCACGCGGTGCGGGTTTTTGGCGAAGCCGGGCTTGGCATTGAAAAACGCGCGGGCGGCCTTCGCGGTGAGGGCCATTTTTTTGGCGGCGCGTTTGCGAACGCCTTCCGCCTCGCCATCACCCCAGACATCCGGCGGCAGGATTGCCTTGTGGCGGGCGTCGATGGGATCGCAGACGGCTTGGCCGACCAGGTGGCTGGAGATCGAGAAACAGGTCAGGCCATGGTCGGCGAGGAGTTCCCATTTTTCGCGGATGTAGGATTTTGACGAGGCGGCTTGGTCGACATCGAAGTGGTCGCCCCAGCAGGCGAGTTCAACGCCATCATAGCCCATTTTTTTAACGACGGGCGCGAGGTCGGCGAGCGGGAGGTCGGCCCATTGGCCGGTGAACAGGGTTAAGGATCTGGGCATGGTTTTATTTGGTTTTTAAAACTTGGGAGTCGGTGATCGCTTTTTGGACGGATTCGCGGATCGGCCCCTCCGGCGCGGCATTAAGCACCTTTTTGGCAAAGGCCACTTTTTTGGGCGGCTTGGCATTCACATTCGGGAAAAAGAGGCGCGAGGCGGCTTGGAAGAGCTTCTCGCGAGTCGGCATATCCAGATCAGGAATACTGGCGGCCATGAGAAGGAATTCTCCATTTTGAAAGTCATTCCACGATAACAATTGGGCAACATACTCCGAGCGCATGGCAGGCTCGTTGCGAATCCAGTCCACATAGGATTGGGCGGAGGCTGGGCCGTGAATTCCCGGAGCAGCCAGCAGAAGGGCCGGGCGGTTTTCAGCGGGAGCACTCTGATAGGCGGGCAGGAAGCTTTGGTTCCAAAGTTGCGATTCGGCGCGCAAGCGCGGGGCAAGCCGGCGGAAGGTTGCGATGAACGGCTTCGGATCCGCTCCCTGAGGGGTTTCAGCGATCCATTGGATCAACTGCTTTGCGGTGGTGACTGAACCAATCGATGCCAAGGCCTCGAGTGCAACCGGACGGCCTTCCGCAGCAGCTGATGGAGCGGCAAGATTCAGAAAAATCGCCTCCATACCTTTGGGGTTGCGCGGAACCAAAACCTTGATGGCTTCGCGGGCTTTCGTCGCATCCGAGCCCTTGGCGGCTTCCAATAGGCGCTCGTCGAGCCCAGGAACCGAGAGTCGATTCAGCGCCAAGGAGGCAGCGGGCTGGGTCTGTCGGTTATTTGAAGCAAACTCAGCCAATAGAAAATCGAGGCTTTTCTCGGTGCCACAGGTGGCCAGCAACTCAATCGCAGCAGCTTTTTTTTGATCCTGGAGCGCGGAAACAAAAACCAACAGATCGGCCTCCTGCGAGGAGTCGCCTGATTGCGCAAGGGCGGCGTGAACTGCCAAGCGTGCGTCCTCGTCGAGCCCGGGCAATGCTGCGGTGACAGCATTCTTTAAACCCGCTTTCCCAGAAAGAATGGCCAAGTGCAGAATCTCACGGGCACCCGGCGTGGTTGGCGCGGCAAGGATTTGTTGAAGGATTTTCAAGGCGCCCTCTTCGTCGCCCACAGCAACCAATGCATTGAAAATCTCACAGCGGATGGCCCCATTGGCGGCCGTTGGCCAGAGGGATGAGATCG
>JBMTBF010000142.1:0-4318 GCA_049429585.1 Terrimicrobiaceae bacterium
GGATAAACATACAGGCGAGCCAAATGACCGAGAGGACCGTGCCGATGAGGAAGGCTTGGACGGGATTGACATTCGCATGGTCGGACTCCTGCCAGCCATGGCGGACAGGCTTGCCGGTGAGGGTCGGAAGGTCCTCGGCGGGGGCGTCGATTTTGAGTTTTCCACTACAGACGGGGCATTGAACGACTTGGCCGTAGAGATCGGGAGAGATATCGAGATTGGCTTGGCAGTGGGAGCAGGCGATGAGCATGGGCGTGGGTGGAGTTGGTGAACTAGGATGACGGAATCTGGGGGCGATACGACTCCGGGAAACCTAAAACAAAAATCCTCATCGAGCGGGCTCGAATCGGGCGTTCGGGGTTGGAGCGTGATCGCATGACAGGTTGACTGGGGCGCACGATAGGAAAGATGGAATCCATGTCAAGCCACGGAATTTTTGCAGTGAGGAGGAGGCCTGGGATGGCGGGGATGACCTAGACCCCGGCGACGCGGAATCCGGCGGACTCGAAAAACACACGGACTTTTTGCGGATTGTCGCCTTGGAGTTCGATCTCGCGCCCGCGGACCGTACCCCCGCAACCGCAGGCCTGGCGGGCTTCGCGGGCGAGTTGGTCGATATGGGCGGCGGTGATTTGAGGCTCAAAATCATGGACCACCACGACGGTCTTTCCGCCGCGTTGGGCCTTCTCACGACGGAGGACGACGCGGCCGAATCGGGTCGGCGGGGCGGGTTTTTTCGGCACCAAAGGCTCGGCGGGACCTTCGGGCAGGCCATCGAGCTGAAGGCCCGCGAAAGGTGATTGGAGCGCGCTCTGGCGGCCGGAGGTGTCGATGCGGATTTTCATCACGGCGCGAAAAACGGCGGCAGAAGATAAACGCGGCCGGGCTCGAGCGCGGTGTGTTTGCCGGGCAGGTCGAGCTGGATTTTCGCGGCGCGGGACTCGCCGAGGAATTGGAGGAGTTTTCCAAAATGGTAGTGGCGGAGATAGCGAACCACCGTGGCGTTCGGCGTTCGGCCAAGCTCGCGGGCCTTCGCATAGGCATCCTCGATATAGCCGAGTTGATCGACAAGTTTTTCACGGAGGGCGTCGGTGCCGCTCAGGATGCGGCCGTCCGCGGGACCGGCGCGGAGTTTTTCGGGATCGAGCTTGCGCGAGGCGGCGACGATGCCGAGGAAGCGGTCGTAGCTCTGCATGACGAGGCCCTGCACATACTCCTTCTCCTCGGGGGACATCTCGCGGGCGCCGTTGAGCATGTCCTTGAACTTTCCGCTTTTGAAAACCACGGATTCGAGGCCGATTTTTCCAAAGAGGTCGCGGTAGTTCAGCGTGGAAATGATCACGCCGATGCTGCCAGTGAAGGTCGTGTCATTGCACATGATCCAATCCGCCCCGCACGCCATGTAGTAGGCTCCAGAGGCGCCGATGGAGTTGAAGTAAACGATCACGGGTTTGTCGGCATCGAAATTCCGGACCGCGTCGTTGAGCACATCGGAAGCGGTGATCTCGCCGCCAGGCGAGTCGGTCTCGATCACCACGGCCTTCACATCGGGATCGGCGGCGGCTTGTTTGAGCGCGAGCTTGAAATCCTCGACCATGGCATCACCCAGACTGCCCTCGGCCTCGAAGGCGATGATTCCAGCGAGCGGGATCACGGCGATTTTGTCATGCGGATCGCTGCCTTCTTCGATGACCTCCTCGTCGTATTCCTGCGGCTCCAGAACTTTCATGCCCGCCATCGAGGTCGCGCCCTTCGCACCGAGCAGGGCGAGGAGAATGAGGTTCGCGAAAAGGCTCACGCACACAGCCACGAGCAGGAAAGCCACGAGACATCCGGATTTTTTCATGGTTGGAAACTCTGGATCATTCGGCGCGCGCCGCCAAGTCTGGTTGTCTTTTACAGCGTGCGGCCGGTGGCTTGGAGAAACGGATGGATGCCGTCCACAAGGCTACGGAACGCGTCGAAGTCCACCTGCTGTTGACCATCGCTCATGGCCTCTGCGGGATTCGGGTGGACCTCCACCAGCAAGCCGTCCGCGCCGAGCGCCACCGCGCCTTTGCAGAGTTCGGTGACCAGATCGGAGCGGCCGCAACCCTGGCTCGGATCGACGACGACCGGCAGGTGGGATTCTTTTTTTGCGATCGCCACGGCGGCGAGATCGAGCGTGTTGCGCGTGTAAGTCTCGAAGGTCCGGATGCCGCGCTCGCAGAGGATGACCTTGGGGTTTCCATGGGCGAGGAGGTATTCGGCGGCGAGGAGCCATTCCTCGATGCGCTCGCTCATGCCGCGCTTGAGCAGGACGGCCTTGCCGGACTTCGCGCACTCGATGAGGAGTTGGAAATTCTGGGCGTTGCGTGCGCCGATTTGCAGGATGTCGGCCGTGGCGGCGACATGCTCGACATCGCGCTCGCTCAAAACCTCGGTGATGATTTTCAGGCCGGTCTCGCGGCGGGCGAGGTCGAGGAGGCGCAGGCCCTCTTTGCCGAGGCCTTGGAATTCGTAGGGCGAGGTGCGGGGCTTGTAGGCGCCACCACGCAGGATTTTTGCCCCGGCGGCTTTGACGGCGCGGGCGGTCGTGAGGAGTTGCTCCTCGCTTTCGACCGAACACGGGCCGGCCATCATCGCAAAATGCCCGCCGCCGATTTTGACCCCATCCACATCGACGACGGAGTCCGTGGACTGCGATTCGCGGCTGGCGAGCTTGAAGCGTTTCTGGACTCGAAGGACGCGCTCCACCTGCGGGAGGGCGGTGAGGGATTCGAGGTTTTGGTGGGTGCTCTCATCGCCAATGGCGGCCACGATGGTTTGGGTGGCGCCGTGGATGGGTGCAGGCTCGTAGCCAAGCTTGGCGACTTCGGAGATGACCTCTTCGATGAGGTTGCGGGAGGTATGCGGGCGAAGGACGATGATCATGTTTTTCGGTTGGCGCGGTTCTGGCGCGGTGCCTAGTGTTAAACCCTCGATCGCATGAAATCAAAAGAAGTCGACCCCCGAATCAAGGCCCTGACTGGCGAAGTCGCCGAGGGCAAAACCGCCCGCCACATCGAAGACATGATCAACACCGCGCTCGGCTTCGGGCGGGACCGGGCGACGATCGCCGAGGTGAAGCTCATGAGCCGCGCCCTGCGAGAAATGCGAAATGCGGCGAGGATTTTCGCCCGTTACAATCGGGTGAAGAAAGTGGCGGTCTTTGGCAGCGCGCGCACCAAGCCGGAGCAGGACGAATTCCAACAGGCCGTGGCCTTCGGCGAAAAAATCGTCGAGCACGGCTACATGCTCATCACCGGCGGGGGCGATGGAATCATGGGCGCGGCGCAGAAGGGCGCAGGCGCGGAAAAGAGCTTCGGGCTCAACATCCGACTCCCCTTCGAGCAGGCGGCGAATGAGACGATTCACGGCGACCCGAAGCTCATCAACTTCAATTATTTTTTCACCCGCAAATTGAATTTCGCGAAGGAAACCCATGCGTTCGCCTTGTTCCCGGGCGGCTTCGGCACGCACGACGAGGGGTTTGAAATTCTGACGCTCATGCAGACTGGCAAAATGCCGATCGTGCCGATCGTCATGGTCGACCGCCAGAACGGCCACTATTGGGAGACCTGGCGCCGGTTCATCACGAACGATCTTCTGCACAACGGGCTCGTGTCCGAGTCAGACTTCAACCTCATCCACATCACCTACGATGTGGACGATGCAGTGCGGCACATCAACGCGTTTTACCGGAATTTCCATTCCTACCGCTGGGTCCGAGAAAAGATGGTCATCCGCATCCACCATCCGCTCACGGAGGAGTCAGTTCAGGCCTTGAATAGTCGTTTCGATGGAATGCTCGCTGCCGATCGGATCGAGCAGACCGGCGCGCTCGAGGAGGAAATCGACGACGCACACCTACACCACATGCCCCGCATCGTGCTGACTCCGCACAAGCGGGACTTCGGAAAAATCCGCCTCCTGCTGAACGCGATCAACGAACTTCCGGCGAAGGAGTGAGGGATTCCTGCGGCGACGGAGCTGGAGTGGGTTCAGGGCTTGGCGTGGGCGTGGGCCAAGGAGGGACGCGGTTTGGCCAGGTGTGGAGCGGGACGCCGAGACCACCGAGTTCGTCGATGAGGGTTTGGCATTTCGCCTGCCATTTTTCCAAGTCGGGCGGGGTATTTTCGGGTTCGGCAGAGCCGGGAAAAACCACATAGGCGACCTTCAGATCGCTGATCGGGCGGCTGAGGTTGGAGGAATTGCCGTTGAGTTCGCGGCAGAGGAGGAGCGAGGCCTCGCCGGCTTTGTGCGAGGGGCCGGAGTCGCCGAGGATGGCTGGGAAGGC
>JBMTBF010000143.1:0-4299 GCA_049429585.1 Terrimicrobiaceae bacterium
TCATCGCCCACAACGGCGAAATCAATACCCTGCGCGGCAATGTGAATTGGATGCGTGCCCGCGAGGCCTGCCTCGCCAGCAAGGTCTTGGGTGATGACATCAAAAAAATCCTGCCGATCATCAACAGCAATGGCTCCGATTCGGCGATGTTCGACAACTGCCTCGAGCTCCTCACGCTTGCAGGCCGCTCTTTGCCTCACGCGGTGATGATGATGATTCCCGAACCTTGGGAACTGAATGAGAATATGCCAGACGAGAAGCGGGCGTTCTATGAGTTCCACTCCTGCCTCATGGAGCCATGGGACGGTCCGGCCTCGGTGGCTTTCACCGACGGCACGGTCATCGGCGCCACGCTCGACCGCAACGGACTGCGCCCCTCCCGCTACTGGGTTACCAAGGACGGCCTTGTGATCATGGCCTCCGAGGCGGGCGTGCTTCCGATCGAACCAGAGCGCATCGAGCAAAAGGGCCGCCTTCAGCCCGGCCGTATGTTTCTGGTCGATACCTCGAAGGGCCGCATCATTTCCGACGAAGAGATCAAAAACGAAATCGTCCGCGAGCATCCCTACCGCCAGTGGCTCAATGACAACCACATCCTTCTCTCGGATCTTCCAAAACCGCCGGCTGAATACCTGCCCGACCACGAGACGATCCTCCAACGCCAGCAGGCGTTCGGTTACACCTTTGAAGACCAGCGCGTGATCCTCGGTCCAATGGCCCGCGACGGCGTCCAACCCATCGGCTCGATGGGAACCGACACCCCGCTGGCCGTGCTCTCCGACAAGCCGGTTCTTCTTTATAATTACTTCAAGCAGCTCTTTGCGCAGGTCACGAACCCGCCGATCGATCCGATCCGCGAGGAAATCGTCACCGCAACCACGACGATGCTCGGTTCCGAGGGCAATCTCCTCGAGCCGACTCCCGGGAGTTGCCGCATGATCAAGCTCGACGAGCCAATCATCGACAACGCCGCCCTCGAGCAAATCCGGCATGTGGACGCCAAGGGATTCCGCACCGCGACCATCCCGATTCTTTTTGAAGTCTCCGCCGGCCCGGAAGGTCTTGCCCAAGCGATGGAAACCCTCTGCGCCGATGCCGACAAGGCCCTTGCCGCAGGCAAGAACATCCTCATCCTGAGTGACAGAGGAACGGATAAAGACCATGTTGCCATCCCCGCGCTTTTGGCGGTGGCGGGCCTACACCACCACCTCATCCGCGAAGGCACCCGCACGAAGGCGGGGATCGTGCTGGAATCCGGCGAACCCCGCGAGGTTCACCACTTCGCCCTCCTTCTTGGCTACGGCATCAGCGCCATCAATCCCTACCTCGCTTTCGAGTCACTCGACGACATGATTCGCCAGGGAATGCTCCCGGGCGTGGATCACAAGAAGGCGGTCAAAAATTTCATCAAGGCCGCTGTGAAGGGTGTGGTGAAAACCATGGCCAAGATGGGAATTTCCACTGTGGAGAGCTACCGCGGCGCCCAGATTTTCGAAGCCGTCGGACTCAACCACGAGGTTGTGGACAAGTATTTCTGCTGGACCCCGTCGCGCGTCGAGGGCATCGGTCTCAAAGAAATCGGCGAGGAGCTTTTCCGCCGCCACCGCCGGGCCTACCCGCTCGGTGAAGTCGTAAATCCCACGCTCGACCCAGGCGGCGACTACCAGTGGCGCAACGACGGCGAACAGCACCTCTTCAATCCGGAGACGATCCACTCGCTCCAGAAGGCTGTCCGAACCGCCGACTACGCGACCTTCAAAAAATACTCGTCGCTCGTAAACGACCAAGAGAAGCGCCATTTCACACTGCGCGGCCTGCTCCAGTTCAAAAAAGGCGCTTCCATTCCGATCGAAGAGGTCGAATCCGTCGAGCAGATCGTCCGTCGTTTCAAAACCGGCGCGATGAGCTACGGCTCCATCTCGAAAGAAGCCCACGAGGCGCTCGCCATCGCGATGAACCGCCTCGGCGGAAAATCCAACACCGGCGAAGGCGGCGAGGATCCCGAGCGTTTCACCTGGTCGCAAAACGGCGACTCGATGAACTCCGCGATCAAACAGGTGGCCTCCGGCCGCTTTGGCGTCACCGCCCACTACCTCACCAACGCCCGCGAGATTCAGATCAAAATGGCGCAGGGCGCGAAGCCCGGCGAGGGCGGCGAACTGCCCGGCACGAAGGTCTACCCTTCAATTGCCAAAACCCGTGGCACCACGCCCGGCGTGGGCCTCATTTCACCACCGCCGCACCATGATATCTACTCGATCGAGGATTTGGCCGAGCTGATCCACGACCTCAAAAACGCCAACCGCGCCGCGCGCATTTCCGTGAAGCTCGTCTCCGAGGTCGGAGTCGGCACGATCGCCGCCGGTGTGGCCAAAGCCCATGCCGATGTCGTTCTCATCAGCGGCTTCGACGGCGGCACTGGGGCCTCGCCGCTCTCGAGCATCAAGCACGCGGGCATGCCTTGGGAACTCGGCCTCGCCGAAACCCACCAAACTCTCGTTCTGAACAACCTCCGCAGCCGCATCGCGGTGGAGACCGATGGACAGCTCAAAACCGGCCGCGATGTCGCCATCGCCGCGCTCCTCGGTGCCGAGGAATTCGGCTTCGCCACCGCGCCGCTTGTGACGCTCGGTTGCATCATGATGCGCGTTTGCCACAAAAATACCTGCCCGGTGGGCGTGGCCACGCAGAATCCCGCGCTCCGCAAGAACTTCACCGGCGATCCCGCGCATGCTGTGAACTTCATGCGTTTCATCGCGCAGGAACTCCGCGAGATCATGGCTGAACTCGGCTTCCGCAGCGTTCAGGAAATGGTCGGCCGTGTCGACAAACTCGAAGCCCGCAAGGCCGTCGACCACTGGAAAGCCCGCGGTCTCGATCTCTCGCCGCTTCTCTACCAACCGCCCGTCGGTCCAGAAGTCGGCCGTCATTGCCAGATGGAGCAGGACCACGGCATCGCCAAGTCCCTCGACATGACGGTGCTCATGGACATCTGCAAGCCCGCCATCGAGCGTGGCGAGAAAGTCCGCGCCACCCTGCCGGTAAAAAACATCAACCGCGTCGTCGGCACCATCATCGGCAACGAGGTCACCCGCAAACACGGCGCCACCGGTTTGCCCGCAGATACGATCCATCTCCACTTCCAAGGCAGCTCTGGCCAAAGTCTCGGTGCGTTCATGCCTCATGGCATGACGATTGAACTTGAGGGCGACACAAACGACTACCTTGGCAAAGGCCTCAGTGGAGGTCGCATCATCCTGTATCCGCCGAAGGGCTCGACCTTCAAAGCCGAGGAAAACATCATCTGCGGCAATGTCGCCCTCTATGGCGCCACCCGCGGCGAGGTTTTCCTGCGCGGCATGGCAGGTGAGCGCTTCGGCGTTCGTAACTCCGGCGTTAATGCCGTTGTCGAAGGCCTGGGCGACCATGGTTGTGAATACATGACCGGTGGCCGCGTCGTCGTTCTCGGAAACACCGGACGCAACTTCGCAGCGGGAATGTCAGGCGGTATCGCCTACATCCTCGACGAAGCCGGCGACTTCGCCACCGATCGGTGCAACAAGGCGATGGTCGCTTTGGAAAAACTCGAAGACCCTGCCGAGATCGAAGAACTCCGCGAACTCATCGGGCGCCATGCGGAATACACCGGCAGCGAGCTCGGCAAAGCCGTCCTTGCCGACTGGAAAAATGTTTTGCCGAAATTTGTGAAGGTTATCCCCCACGACTACAAACGCGTTCTCCAAGCACTCGCCCAGGCCAAAGCGGACGGCCTCGACGGCGAGGAAGCCATCAACGCCGCCTTCGAAGCCAATTCGCGCGACCTTTCGCGCGTGGGAGGAAACTAAAGAGGAATCAAGCCATGGGAAAACCAACCGGATTTATCGAATACGACCGCGAGGTCGCGACTGACATCTCACCGCGCCAGCGCCTCAAGAATTGGGATGAGTTCCACGAGCACATGCCAGAGGAGAAACTCAAAATCCAAGGCGCACGCTGCATGGATTGCGGCATTCCATTTTGCCACACCGGAAAACTCATCTCCGGCATGGCTAGTGGCTGCCCGATCAACAACCTCATCCCCGAGTGGAACGACCTCGTCTACCGCGGCCTCTGGCGCGAAGCGCTCGACCGCCTTCATAAGACGAACAATTTCCCCGAGTTCACCGGCCGCGTCTGTCCCGCTCCTTGCGAAGGCTCCTGCACGCTTGGCATCATCGAGCCAGCTGTGGCCATCAAAACCATCGAAGCCGCCATTATCGACAAGGGCTTCGAGGAAGGATGGGTCGTGCCTGAACCACC
>JBMTBF010000144.1:0-4290 GCA_049429585.1 Terrimicrobiaceae bacterium
AATCTTCAACACCTACGGCCCCCGCATGCGTCTCGACGACGGCCGCGTGGTGCCCGCTTTCATCGGCCAGGCCTTGACCGGCAAGCCGCTGACGATCTTCGGCGATGGCTCGCAGACGCGGAGCTTCTGTTATGTCTCCGACCTCATCGACGGCATTTTCCGCCTTATGATGTCGGATTTCCACGAGCCGGTGAATATCGGCAACCCACGAGAGATGACGATCCGTCAATTCGCCGAGGAAATCCTTCGCATCACCGGCGCGGATTGCCCGATCGAGCAGAAGCCGCTCCCGGTGGACGACCCCAAGGTCCGCCAGCCCGACATCACGCGCGCCAAGAAAATCCTCGGCTGGGAGCCACAGGTGGACTTCGACCAAGGCATCCGAGAGACGATCGAGTTTTTCCGCGGGCGGGTTTGAAGCCTCTTCACAGTTTACTTGGTTGGCGCGTTTCGCTAAAGAACCTCATTTTATGAAAAAACCCCTCACCCCAGTGATACTCCTCGCCACCGCGATTTTGCTCTCGGTGCCTCCGATACAGGTCCGCGCCCAGTCGGCTTTGAAGTGTGAAATCAAGAAAATCGAGCCCGCTCTTCTCATGTCCCCGCAAATCCCCGGATATGCGAAAAAAGTCGGCCAAGGCCACCCATGGCTCGAGATCGATGCGGAAATCGACATTCCCCAACCCGACAAGTCAGGCCCGAAACTTGGGGAGGAATTGACGGTGAACTACTACATTCTCCTCAACAACAAAGGCCTCACCGAAGACGACAAGGCGACGCTTCTCACCGGTAGTGTGTCGCATGCCGAGTATCTCTTCGGAAAAGGGTTGCATGTCGGGGCGTTCGTGACTCCGCAGGCTCTGTTGAAATTTTTTGCCGGCAAAGTTCCGAATATCGTCAATCAAGCCATTACGGATATCGGTGTGACGGTCAGCGACAGCACCGGCGTCATCGCCCGGGAGGGATTCAAGAGCAAGGTGCGGGGCGACAAGGGTTGGTGGGACAACACGGAGAAATACACCGAGGTCACCGGACGCGTGCTGCCCAAGAGCGAGACGCCCTTTGCCCACTTGGCTTGGGATTATTACCTGCCTGAAAAACCCAAGTCGGGCCTTTGAGTTTTTTAATCCGCGATCCATGGCCCGGCCCGAACGCCACCTCAGCCTCAACCTCGGAATGCAAACCGTCAGTCTGGCGGAGTTCGAGGTTTTGCCCGGCGGCGGACTGCGGATGACGGGGTTTGCGAATTCGGAATTGATCCTCGACCCCTCCGCCGATGCGACGCGGCCGTTGCAAATCGAGACGCTGGCGAAGGAATTGGTGGAGGCGATCAAAGCCAAGCCCGGCGTGGTGGTGAATGCCTGCCTGCCCTCGCAGGCCGTCTTCTCGCGTTTCCTGAAACTGCCTGGCGCCACACCGGAGGATGTGGAGTCGATCGTGGGATTCGAAGCCCAGCAGAACATTCCTTTTCCCATCGAGGAGGTTGTCTGGAACCACCAGATCATGGGCGACCGGCGCGGCGAGACCTGGGATGTGGCGCTGGTGGCGATCAAGACCGAGCAACTCACCGAATTGCTCGATGCAACCAAGCGCGGCGGGCTGAACGCCGGGAATGTGGATGTGGCGCCGATGGCGCTCTACAATGCCTTCCGCTACAATTATCCCGAGGTGGAGGAGTGCTCGCTGTTGATCGATCTCGGCGCGCGGACGACGAATTTGATTTTTTCAGAAAACGGGCGCGCATTCAGCCGCAGCATCCCGATTGGCGGACACACGATCAGCGCGGCGGTTGCCAAGGAATTCGAGCAGGACATCTCGCTGGCCGAGAAATTGAAGATCGAAAAAGGCCTCGTCGGCCTGGGCGGTGCCTACGCCGATCCCGAGGACCCCATCGAGGCACGCCTCTCGAAGGTCATCCGCAACACGATGACTCGCCTGCACGCCGAGATTGCGCGGTCGGTGAATTTCTACCGCTCCACGCAGGGTGGCACGACGCCACTGCGGGTTTTCCTCTGCGGCGGAAGCATCCCGTTGCGCTACATCGCCGAATTTTTTGTCGAGAAACTCCAGGCGCGGGTCGAATTTTTCAATCCCCTGAGAAATGTGCTCGTGGATGACGGCGTGCTGCCCGAAGAAACGCTGCCCGGCACTTTGGGAATTGGTGAGTTGGTGGGTTGCGCACTTCGGGGACTCGGAAATTGCCCGATGGAGATCGCCCTCACGCCTCCGTCGGTCATCGAGGCCCGCATCATGGCTCGCCGCATTCCAAACCTCGCACTCGCCGCCGCGTTTTTAATAGCCACGCCCTTCCTATGGTGGTTCCAATCCACACGCTCCGCCGGGCTCATCGAACAGAGAAAAGAGCACATCGCCGGCGAGAGCGGATCTATTAAAAATATCGGGGACGCTATCGACGCGAGCCTGACCGAAAAAAAGAATCTGGAAATCGAAGTGGCGCCTTTATTCGTGGCCGCTGCTGAGCGCTCCGCCTGGACCAATATTCTCAACGAACTCTCGACCAAACTCCCGACCCGCTTCATTTGGGTCACCCGCCTTGCCCCGGTCGAAACCGAAGAGGCACCTGCACCCCCAACCCAACCAAACCAAAAAAATCCCGCACCCTCCGATAAGGCCACTCTGAAAAAATCCATCACCCACATTGAGGTGAAGGGCCTTTATTTGGACAACCCGCCGAATGAAAAAGGCACCGCACTCGTCGATGAATTTTACGACAACCTGGTCTGGAGGGAATCACCAGAGGAGTCCGCCAAGCAGGTTTTTGTGATTAACGAAACCACCGACCGGGCATCCGTGATCACCGAGCGCACGACGCCCACCGGGGAATCTTGGGCTTACGGCTTCACGATGCGTCTCCCGCTCAAAAACCCGATTCCCCTCCCATGAACTGGTTCAAGGAAAACCCGATCATTGCCGCCATTGCAGCGGTTGGCGTGCTCGGCACGGCCGTCGGATGTTTCTTTGCCATTGAAGGGTCCGTGAGGCGCGGGGAGGCCGCTTCGGCTTACACCGCCGAGATTCAAAACATCCGCCTCCTCGAGGGAAAACACCCCTTTCCCAGCGAAAAAAACCTTCAAGCTGTCCAAGCAAGCGTCGCCTCCTACAAAAAAGCCCTCGAGGAATTCAACTCCTCACTGAACAAAATGGAGGTCGCCTCGGAAAAGAATCTCACCCCGCAGAAATTCCAAGACAATCTGCGCCTCGCCGCCGACAACCTTCGCAAGGCCGCCGGAAACAAAACCCAGCTGCCGGAAAATTTCTTTTTCGGCTTTGATGATTTCCGCACCCAACTCCCGCCACAGGCTGGAACGGACGAGCTCAACCGCGAGTTTTTGGCCATCAAAACACTCATCGAAGCGATTGTTCCTCTCGGCATCACCAGCATTGATGCCTTGGTCCGACACCCGGCTCCCGCCCCGGCCGCAGAGCCAATCGCCACTCCCGCCCCGCAAAAACCCGGGAACGCTTCTAAATCTGCCTCTCCCCCTGTGGCCAAGCCTCTGGCTTTCGACTCCTTCACTCTCGGATTCACCGCGCCACAAAAAGCCTTCATCGCCGCCTTCGATAAAATTCCCGCCAACCCCGGCTTTCTGGTGATCCGTTCCATGACGATCGAGAACACCTCGCCGGTCGCCCCGCTCAAGGCCGAGATCGGCAAGCCCCGGCCTGGCGCACCCAGCCTTCCCGTGCTACCAGGTGCATCCACCAAATTACCCACCATCTTTGGGTCCGAACTCGTCAAGGCGACAATAGTTTTCGAGATTCCCGATTTCCCCGAGAAGAAAGCAGAGGAAAAAAACGAGAAACCCTCCACGACGCCGACTCCGAAACAATAACCACCATGGATTGGGTCAAAAAACATTACGATCTCGCGATTCTGGCATTGGCGACGCTTTGCCTGGTTGCGAATGCCGCGTGGATCGCCATTCTGCCCGACCAGATCGAGATCGAGGGCATCGCGCCACGCCCCCAGAGAATCGACCAATTCGATGAACCGAACCTGAAAGCGATCCAAGACGCGAGCGCCGCTGCCGCCGCGCCGGCCAAGTGGCAACCCGACACCAAAACCCAAGGGTCGCTTTTTGTTTCCCGAACATACCTCTTGAAAGACGGCAAGCTCCTGGACCCCATTGAAGGAGGCGAGCAACTCCACCCCCCTGTTCCCAACAAGTGGTTCGAAGACAATGGGCTGGATTTGAGCGATAACAATATTTTGAAGCTCGATGCCGACGGCGATGGCTTTACGAACCTCGAGGAATACAAAAACAATAC
>JBMTBF010000145.1:0-4289 GCA_049429585.1 Terrimicrobiaceae bacterium
GAAATGACGCCGAAGGATGCGGTGTGGATTTCCGAGAATTTGGAGGCTCTGTCGCGGACGGGGTTTTTGTTGGAACCCTTCGGCGGCGGTTCCTTCAAAATCGAGGCGTTGCCCGCGTGTGTCGGGGATCGTGATCCACGCGAGGCTCTGGCCGATGTTTGCGAAACGCTGAAGGCGACCGGCCTGCTCGGTGGTGGCCAACCGGTGCTCGATGCGTTGATCCGCTCGGTCTCGCGGTTCGCGGCGCTGGATTCCTTCGCGTTTGAGGAATCGCGCGCGCGGCGGTTGGTCGATGAATTGCTCGGCTGCGAGCTTCCCTATGCCTGCCCGCAGGGACGCCCGACGATGATTCAGTGGTCGTTCGCCGAACTCGAGCGGAAGTTCGGGCGCTGAAAAATCGTCGGCGCCGCATTGCCTCCGGGCGCAGGATGTGGGATAGGAGGGACATGCCAGATTTGAGGATTGAGCCCGCGACTCTTGACGACCTCTCCGAGCTCGCCGACCTGCTTTACGATTTGTTCACGCAGGAGGCGGACTTCACCCCCGATCGGGACAAGCAAATCCACGGCCTGCGCTTGATCCTCGAGCAGCCCTCGCGTGGCCGGATTTTCGTGATGCGCAACGACCGGATGATTGTCGGCATGATCAATCTCCTGATCACAATCAGCACCGCCGAGGGAGGATTTGTGCTGGTGCTCGAGGATTTGGTGATCCACCGCGACCACCGCGGGCACGGGCTTGGGGTGAAGCTTCTAAACCATGCCATCGCCTTCGCGCGGGAGAAAAAATTCCTGCGGATCACGTTGCTGACCGATCCCGGGGAGAAAAGCGCGGGCTTCTACCGGCGGCACGGGTTCGTGGACAGCACGCTCCACCCCATGCGCTACCTTTTGCGCGCCGATGCCTGAAAAAAATTCCGCGTGTGCGATCACCACAGCGTTCGTTCTCGGAGCCGGATTGGGAACGCGTTTGCGCCCGCTGACCGACTCGCGCCCGAAGCCGCTCGTGCCGGTATTCAACAAGCCGCTCATCACTTTCGCATTCGACCATCTCATCGCTTCCGGCGTCGAAGAATTTGTCGTTAACACGCACCACCGGCCCGAGGCCTACGGGGAGTTGCTGGGAGAGTCCGGCGGGCGGTGCGATTATCGCGGGCGCGAAGTTTTTTTTCGCCATGAACCCGTGCTGCTGGAAACCGGTGGTGGAATCAAAAACGCGGCGGACCTGCTCGGGGACGAACCGTTTCTCGTCTACAATGGCGATGTGCTCGCGGACTTTCCGCTCGGCCCGCTCCTTCAGGCGCACAGCGGTTCGGGCCATATCGCCACGCTCGCCTTGCGCTCCGCCGGCGCCGACCGTCGCATCCAGTTCGATGCGGCTTCGGGACTCGTCACCGACATGCGCGGATTGATCGGCGGCCGGCCGGAACCCTCGTATCTTTTCACCGGTGTGAGCATCGTGTCGCCGGAGATTTTCAAGCACATCGGCGAGGGTCAGATCGTTTCGATCATTCCCGTGCTGGTCGATTTGATGCGGTCCGGCGCGCGGGTGGGGGGAGTCGTCGTGGACGACGGCGTGTGGTTCGATATCGGAAATCTCGATGCGTATCTGGAGGTCCATCAAATCCTCGCCGGGGACTCGCACCGCTTCTCTTATCTCACGGCGGATTGGCGGCGGGCGGTTGCCGGAGATGCGTCGGTCGATCCCTCCGCACGCCTGCTCGGAGGCACCGCAGTCGGCGGGGGGGCGGTCGTCGGAGCCGATGCGGTGTTGGAGAATGTGGTGGTGTGGCCCGGCGAAACAGTTAAGCCCTCCGCGAGGTTGCAGCGGTCTGTTTTGGCCGGTGGTCGTATCGTTGAAACAGCGGGGTGAAAACCTCCTGGATACCGGCGGCGAGTTTTTTTCGTTTTTTATCTTGCCTCATTTTTGTCGACCTGTAGTTTCCCACTTCCCGTCAGTCCTTGGGGAGAGCTTGAAGACCACGCGAGCGTGGTTTTTTTGTCCCTCGATAAAAGGGCGCAACGACGGAAAAACCACAATGAATTTCCAACCGCACATCGCCTCTGAAACCGCTTCCCAAGCGGCTCCCATGGCTAGTGCCGTTTTTGTTTCCAAATCATGAGCGCGACAGTTCTCACCGCCAAGGACGCCGAGAAGGCGAAGATTGAACTCATCACCGACGAGGCCAAAGGCAACCAGGCCGTGCACGATGTGGTCGTGGCCATTCAAGCCGCCCGACGCAGCGGAACCGCCTGCGTCAAGACCAAGGGCGATGTGAATCTTTCTGGCCGCAAGCCCTGGCGTCAAAAAGGCACCGGCCGCGCCCGCGCGGGATATTTCTCCAGCCCGGTTTGGGTTGGCGGCGGCGTCGCCCATGGCCCGAAGCCCCGCGACTATTCGAAGAATACTCCGAAGGCCGTCAAGAAACTCGCGTTCCGAAAGGCGCTCAGCGCCCGCATCGCCCTCGGTGATATTCTCCTCGTCGACGCCTTCGCCGTTGCCGAGCCGAAGACCAAGCAATTTGTCTCCCTCCTCAAGTCCACCTCCCCGGAATCCAAAACCACCCTCGTCGTCTCCGAGGGTTTTGATGAAAACACCTTCAAAGCGGCACGCAATGTCGCGAAGGCCCAACTCACCCGCGCGTCCGATGTGAACACCGAGGACCTCCTCAAGTTTGACAAGATCATCGTCACCCGCGGCGCTCTCGAGAAAATTTCCGAAAGGCTGGCAAAATGAGCGAAGTTTACGACCATATCCAAACCGTCCTGCTGACCGAGAAGGCGACCCTGCTTTCCGAAAAGCTCAACAAGTATGTCTTCCGTGTCCCTCCGTCGGCAAACAAGCTTCAAATCAAGAGGGCCATCGAAGTGATCTTCAAAAAGAAGGTCGTCGATGTGAACACCGCGAACTACGCGGGCAAGAAAAAGCGTGAACGCCGCGCCGACTATGGTCGCCGCGCAAACTGGAAAAAAGCCATCGTCACCCTCAAGGAAGGCGAGAAGCTCGATATCGTCTAAGCGTCTAAGGGAACCCAGCCATGGCACTCAAAACATTCCGTCCACTCACCCCGGCCGCCCGCTTCAAGATTCTTCCGGATTTCGCGGAGATCACAAAAACCAAGCCGGAGAAAAAACTTACCGAACCGATCAAGCGTACCGGTGGCCGCAACAACCAGGGCCGGATCACGATGCGCCACATCGGCGGCGGTCATAAGCGCCGCTACCGCATTATTGACTTCAAGCGCCTCCGCCGTGATGTCGTAGCAAACGTGGTCGCGATCGAATATGATCCGAACCGCACCTCGCGCATAGCGCTCATTCAATTTCCCGATGGCCAGCGCGCCTACATTCTCGCCCCGGTGGGATTGACTGCTGGAATGAAGGTCATGGCAGGCGAGAAGGCCGAACCGAATGTAGGCAATGCACTTCCTTTGAAATCCATCCCGCTTGGAACCCAAGTCCACAATGTCGAGTTTGTTCCCGGCCGTGGTGGTCAGATGATTCGCAGTGCCGGATCGTTTGCCACCCTTGCCAACCGCGAAGGCGGGTATGCGCTTCTCAAGCTCGCTTCGGGTGAAATCCGCCGGATTAATGAAAATTGCTACGCCACGATCGGCCAAGTCGGTAACACCGACCATATGAATGTCTCGGCCGGCAAGGCGGGCCGCAGCCGTTGGCTCGGAGTTCGTCCCCATGTCCGCGGAATGGTCATGAACCCTGTCGATCACCCGATGGGTGGCGGTCAAGGCAAGAGCAAGGGCGGTGGCGGCCGCCATCATCCGATGTCCCCGTGGGGACAGCTCGCCAAGGGCTTCAAGACCCGCGCGAAACACAAACCCAGCGACACCTTTATTGTCCAGCGCCGCAAGGCCAAATCGAAGAACTAATCCATGGCACGCTCACTGAAAAAAGGCCCGTTTGTGGAGTGGAAGCTCCTCGACAAAATCGATCGGATCAACGAGTCCGGCACCAAAAAACCCATCAAGACCTGGTCCCGCCGCAGCACAATCACGCCGGACTTTGTCGGCCACACCTTCAATGTGCACAACGGCAAGACCTTCATCCCCGTTTTTGTGACCGAGAACATGGTGGGACACAAATTGGGCGAGTTTTCGCCGACCCGAATTTTCAAGAAACACGGTTCTCACACCGCAAAAGTGACAAAATAAACGATGAGGGCTGTCGCCACGGCGGCAACTCTCGCGTTCCTGTTGGCGCTCTCAGGGGCCTCGGCACGGGACGACCGATCTTTGACAGATTTTGAATCAGGCAGTCCGGATCAGGGATACA
>JBMTBF010000146.1:0-4276 GCA_049429585.1 Terrimicrobiaceae bacterium
ATACCAATCGACGGTTTTGGCGAGGCCAGTTTCGAAAGACTCGCGGGGCGACCAGCCAAGCTCACGTTGGATTTTCGCGCAATCGATCGCGTAGCGGCGATCGTGGCCGGGGCGGTCGGCGACATAGGTGATCTGGGTGGAGTAGGAGGCGCCGTCTTGGCGGGGAGACTTGGCATCAAGCAACGCGCAGAGGGTTTTCACCACATCAAGATTCGCGCGCTCGTTGAGGCCACCGACATTGTAGGTCTCACCGAGTCGGCCGTTTTTCAGAACGCTCCAAATGGCGGCGGCGTGGTCCTCTACGAAAAGCCAGTCGCGGATTTGCTGGCCGTCGCCGTAGACGGGGAGGGGTTTGCCGTCGAGGGCGTTGAGGATCATCAACGGGATGAGCTTTTCGGGAAAATGGTAGGGGCCGTAGTTGTTCGAGCAGTTCGTCGTGAGGGTCGGGAAGCCGTAGGTGTGGTGAAAAGCCCGGACGAGGTGGTCGCTCGCGGCCTTCGAGGCGGCATAGGGGCTGTTTGGCGCAAATGGCGTGGTTTCGGAAAAAGCCGGGTCGTTCGGGGCGAGCGTGCCGTAGACCTCGTCGGTGGAGACATGGAGAAAGCGAAAGGCGTCGCGGCGGTCTTCGGGGAGGTTTTTCCAATAATGGCGCGAGGCGTTAAGAAGACGGAGCGTGCCGGTGACATTCGTTTGCACGAATGGTTCCGGCGAGTCGATCGAGCGGTCGACATGCGACTCGGCGGCAAAATTGAGGACGGCGTCGATTTGGTGGTCGGCGAGCAATTTCGAAACCAACTCCTCGTCGCCGATATCACCCTGCTGAAAAACATAGCGGGGGTCGGAGGCGAGGTCGGCGAGGTTGGCAGGATTGCCCGCGTAGGTGAGAAGGTCCAGGTTGACCAGCTTTTGTAGCGTGGAACCCGTTTCCGTCAGCCTCTGCCGGATGAAATTGCTACCGATAAAGCCGCAGCCGCCTGAAACCAGAATATTCATAGAAGTTCTCCCTGCCGCCGTTCCCTTGACCCTGCTTATTCCGTGTCTTCGCCCTCGGTGAGCACCTCGTCGAGTTTGTCCTCGAATTCATCCAGTCCGGTGCTCGGGATGATGACGGAATTTCGCCGCCCATGTGCCGACTCGGTGATCTTGAGAAAACGCCCACGGTCATTTTGACGCAGCTCGATGATGAAGTGCTTGCGCTCAATAGTGAGCTCACGGGATGCGATGGTTTCTTCCATAGGAACTTGGGGCAGTGGGAATCAATAGCCGATCCCCCTTGGCGCGGGCAACAGCAAAAGGGCGCATCCCAACGCGGTCGGCTTCTTGCCGCGAATTCCAGCTTGAGTTTCCTCGGTGTGGCATGGTTGAAAGTTCGCGATGAAACCACTTTTCCTTCTTCTCGCTTCGCTTGTTTTTATTGGTTGCTCCGGTCCCGGGGGCCCGGCACAGCGCGCCGGTGCCGCTGTTGACAACGCCGTTTACAAGGTCGGCGAAGGCATCAGCAAGGTCGGCGAAAAAATCGAAGGCGCTTCGGGACAGTGACGCCCAGCCCGCGATTTCCTCGCGGATTTTTTGCAGCCCTTCTCATCCTCGGGCTGGCCATCGCCTGCAAACCCAAGCCTCCCGCCAATGAGTTGGTGGTTGGCATGGATTTGTCCTACCCGCCGTTTGAAACCATCGATCCCTCAGGCAAACCGGTTGGCGTGAGTGTCGAGATTGCTGAAGCCCTCGCGGCTTCGATGGGCCAGTCGCTCCGCATTGAGAACATTCCCTTCACCGGCCTCATCCCGTCGCTTCAAACCGGCAAGATCGATTGCATCATTTCCTCGATGACCGACACGCCGGAGCGTCGCGGGTCGGTGGCGTTTTCCGATCCCTATGTTGGCACCGGTCTTGCGCTTCTGGTCGGCAAGAATTCCTCAGCCTCGTCAATGGCGGACATCGACCAGCCTGGAAAAATGCTCGCCGTCCGGCAGGGAACCACCGGGGAGATTTGGGCGCGGGCGAATATCAAAAACGCCGGAATTCTCTCACTCGAAAAAGAGGCCGCCGCTGTGCTTGAGGTCATCCAAGGCAAGGCCGATGCATTTCTTTATGATCAGATGAGCATTTGGAAAAACGCCCGCGAGCAACCTGAGAAAACGCGCGCCCTGCTCTCTCCGGTTCGGAAGGAGCAATGGGCCGTGGCGCTCCGACATGAGGACTCCGTCTTGCGGGAAAAGATCAACAACTTTCTCCGCGATTTCCGCGCGGCGGGAGGGTTCGACAAACTCGGCGACCAATATCTCGGCGAACAAAAGGCCGACTTCCAGAAGCAGGGAATCGAGTTTTATTTTTAGGGGTTCCCGACCGGTGGGACGCTCCAGGATTGGATCACGGGGTTTCCGTGTTCGCGTCCCAGCTGGCTCCAAGTGCCGGTTTCGAGTTGAAAAAAACGGGCGGCTAGGGGATCGAGATCAAGCCAGCGGGCGGCAAGGACTCGTAGGCAATGCGAGTGCCCGACGAGCAGGGTATCGCAACCTGCCTCGCGAACCCTAGCGATGACGCGGTCCACGCGTGCGGCGACATCGGCGGCGGTTTCTCCATTCGGGCAAGGTTGAGTGAAAACGGTCCATCCGGGAGCGGTTTTCCGGATTTCGGGAGTGGTGAGGCCTTCGTAGTCGCCGTAGTTCCACTCGACGAGGTCTTGGTCGGTTTCCGCCTGGCCGCCCCAACCGGCGAGTTCGCAGGTGCGGCGGGCGCGGAGACGGGGGCTGCACAGGACGAGGCCGAAATTCCATCGCGCGAGAAATGGTTGGAGGTCGGCGGCTCGCTTCTCGCCGAGAGGTGTCAGCGGGATGTCGGTGGTGGAGGTGTGACGCCCGGACAGGCTCCATTCGGTTTCACCGTGACGGACGAGGAGGATTTTTTGGGAGGGATTGTCTGGCATGGTCAGGCAGGGAGGTTTTCGGCGAGGTCGCCATCCAACCAGTGTTTCAGTGAGCGGACGAGAAGTTCGGGTGATTCCATCGGGGCGAAGGCCGAGCAGTCGTTAAGGACTTCGAGGCTGGGTTTGGAAAGGTGGCGGCAGAGGGTGGTGGCTTCCGTCAAGGGGAAGCCCGGGGCGTTCGCAGGCCAGAGGACATGGGTTGGGCAGTGGATGTCGGCAAGGCGCGGTGTGGCATCGAACCTTTTCCGGTTTTTCTGGAGTCCCAGGATCGCATGCTCCGCCCCGTATTGCTGGGCTGACGAAGCGAGAACATCGATGGTTTCCTCTGCGAGGTTTTCAGGGTTCGCGTAGCCGCTTCGCAAGAGCCAGCTGCGAATGAACGGCGTGCGGGAGGTGTGTCGTTGGTAAACCAAGCGCCCGATGCCGGGAATCAGGCTCCCGGAAACAAGGCCCATCGTTTGGGCTTGAACTGATTCGCGGAGGGTGGAAGGGAGGAACAGGACGAGTCGGGCGACGAGTTCGGGATGGCGTGCGGCGAGCCGAAGGGCGACTTGGCAGGTCAGCCCGCTGGCAACAATGATCGCGGAACTCGCGGAGCAGGCGGCACGGAGAAACTCGGAGAGCGACTCGACATGGTCATCGGCATCGAGCGGTTCGGCGGGCCGCTCGGACTCTCCGTAACCGATCAAATCCGGCGCGAGGACCTCGTGTCCCACGGCGAAGCGGGTGTAGACCTTCGACCACTCGTAGGACGATGCGCCGAGGAACATTCCGTGCAAAAAGACAAGCGGCACACCGCTTCCGCAAACATGGTAGACAATGTCACCATGGGAGGTGTTCGCAACGCGGGTTGCGAAAATCGCGGGGGAAATTTCGTCAGGAATCCTGCCTCGCTCGGCTTGGCGGCTGCGATGACGGAGGGCTAAGGCGACGGCGCCGAGGAGTCCAACACCGATTCCCACGCCGACGACCGGGTTTTTTTTCCAGATCGGAGACATGCCGAGGGCGTGGCCGGGCTTCGCCGGTCAGATGGAACGGGAAGCCCGGGTAAAAATTACCAACTGGACTTGGTAACGCCGGGGATGAGACCGGAGGAGGCCAGTTCGCGGAAGGTGATACGCGAAATCTGGAAGCGGCGCAGGAACGCGCGGCGCCGTCCGGAGACGCGGCAGCGATTTACAAGGCGCGTAGGGCTGGCGTCGCGGGGAAGTTGGGAGAGGGACGCATAGTCCTTCTTCGCTTTAAGTTCCGCGCGAAGGGCTGCGTATTTTTCTACGGTTTTCTGTTTGCGCTTGTTGCGCTCAAGCCATGCTGTTTTTGCCATAAGTGGGCGGTGAAATTAGCGAACGG
>JBMTBF010000147.1:0-4261 GCA_049429585.1 Terrimicrobiaceae bacterium
CGGAGGCCGAGGTATTCCTTCACGGGGCCGAAGAAGACATTCAGGTGGCGTTCTTCGCGGTAGTCGCTCTGCTCCATCTCGGCCTTTGAGATCAGGTCGGTAACTTTTTGGTTCACATACAACTGCTCCGCACTCAAGCCTGAGCCAAGGTTGTCGAACTTGCCCGCGTCGAAGCGTGCGCCGTCGATGACCCGGTCAATGCGCCGGAAGGCGCGGTTGATCTGATCGAGACTCGAGGCTTCGAGACCGGAGAGGACGGCGAGGGCTTCTTTCAAATCATCCAACCGATCAGCCTGATCGGGGGTGAGTTTTTTGGCTTGGATGATTTCATTGATGAGGGACTGGATTTTTTCCTGCCGGGCGGTGAGCGGGTTGAGTTTTGCCTGGGCGTAAACGAGCGCCTCGTAGGACCAGCGGGTGGGCATGATCTCGCAGATGAGCGGAACTTGAAGATCGCTGCGCGGAGGCATCGCGCTCTCCGGATGGCGGATCGCCCATTGCTGGATCACATGGATGAAATCGAGGTTGCGGTTCATCTCCTCGTATTTGATCAGGGCGCCGCTGAGGATGATCTGGGGAATGAGCACCACGGGGATGATCAGGATGCCGGTCTTGCTTTGGGAGACGAGCGAGGAAATGACGAGGCCGATCGCCGCGCCGTTGGCCGCTGTGAGGAACATCGCGGTGAAGACGATCCAAAATCCATCGCGCAGGGAGATCAGCGCGTTTCCGATAAGGGTGAAGAGTGCACACTGGATGATGGCGAAGAAAGCGAGCGTCAGAACCTTCGCCGTCACATAAAAGCCGAGGTTCACATTCAAATTCCGCTCCCGCATGAGCACCGCGCGGTCGTGGATGATGTCGTCCACGCTGTTCGTGAGGCCGAGGAACATCGCCACGACGAGTGCAAGGAAAAGGTAGGTCGGGATGTGGAAGGCGGAGGCGAAGTCGTAGACGGCGCTCTCGGAGTAGCGCAGGACCATGCCTGTGAGGAGGGCGAGGAGCGGAGCCTCGAGGATGGTGGTGAGGAGATTGGCGCGGTTGCGGAGTTTGCTGAGAAACGCGCGGCGGAGAAGGACGCCGAACTGCCGGAATTGCTCGCCCGCGCGGAGGCGCTCGACGCCCCGCGAATCCGGGAGGGGCTCCTGAGGTTGTGGGGGCGCCTCGCGGGGCGTGGCAGGCTGTCGCACCTCTTTGAGCAGGCGGTAGGCTTCGTATTTGTCCCGCCAATAATCGGGCGTGTAGCGTCTCGCGGGGATAAGCTGGCCACGGTTGTTTTCCTCCAAAATGATGTCGCCGCCGAGGTCGCGCAGGGGCGTCTCGAGCACATCAAAAATGAACTCCGGCCGGGTCGTGCCGCAGGCTTCGCATCCGCCGGGCGAGGATTTTCCGGCCTGCCGATTTTCCTCTGCCGCAAAATACTGCAAAGTTTCCAGAGGAGTTCCGAAAAAAACGAGCTTTCCGCCGCGGTCGAGGACAATCGCCTTGTGGAACATTTGGAAAATCCGCGAGGTCGGCTGGTGGATCGTCACGAGCACGATTTTGTTGTGAGCCATGTCGCGGATGATCTCCATGATGTGCTCGGAGTCCTTCGAGCTGAGCCCGCTGGTCGGCTCGTCGAAAAGGTAGATGTCGGCCGTGCCGACCATGTCGAGGCCGATGTTCAGGCGCTTGCGCTCGCCGCCGCTGAGGATTTTCTGGGAGCTCGTGCCGACAACCGAGTTCCGCCGCTCGTTCAGGCCGAGTTCGGCAAGTTTGCCGTCGATTCGTCGGATGCGTTCGCGGCGCCCAAGATGCGGGGCGCGGATGGCTGCGGCGTAGTTCAGGTTTTCCTCGATCGTCAGGTGCTCGTCGAAGGCATCGTATTGGGGGATGTAGGTGACATACTTCCGCAAGGATCCGTGGTGCTCGTAGAGCGAAAGGTTGTTGAACAGAACCTCGCCGCGCACGGGCTGGAACTGTCCGGAAAGGGCTCTTAGCAGCGTGCTTTTGCCGCATCCGCTGGCACCCATCACGCAAACCATCTCGCCGCGCTGGACGCTGAAGGACACCCCGTCAATCGCCACCGCGCCGTTGGAGAAGCGGCATTCGAGGTCGCGCGCCTCGAGAGTTCGCACCAGGTTTTTTTCCTCCTCGATCAGGCGCTCTGTGAAGTCGCAGCGCAAGATCTGACCGGCATCCACGCGGATCGTGTCGCCATCCACGAGCGGCGCGGAATTCCTGACTGGAACTCCTCGCACGAGGATCGGACGGTCGGTGCGAAGAACCTCGACGGAACCTTCCTTGCGGTCGTAGTCGCACTTGATTTTCAGGAGCACATCGCCGCCGGGCCCGGGTGATAAAAGAATATCGTCTTCCTCAAGAAGCCCCGGGTTGTTCGAAACGAGGTATTCGCTTTTCGAGGCCTTCAGGGCGAAGCGGCCGCCGTAGGAACGCGCACGCAGGCGCAGGGAGTCGAGATCGAGTTCGCTGTCATCGTGGAAGACGATCTTGTCCTCCAGCGTGGCCGAGACCTCCCGGCCCTCGGTGAGACGAACTCCACGCAGGACGGCATCGACATCACGCAGGGCCTTCACGCGCACACGGAGGCCGAAATCCACCTGCAGGCAGGAGTCGCGGGTGCGGTCCTTGCCAATCGTCACCTCGTCGTCATCGCTCACCGCCACAAAAATCCCCGGCAGGGTGACATTTTTCTTCGCGTTGAAATAAAAAATGAGGTCTGCGTAGGTGAGCACGACATCGTCCGCAAGAACGCGCTGGCCGGGGTAGAGACGGGCGAAGCTCCCTGGTTCGAGCGCGCGTCCTTGGACGATGAGATGCCGGCCGCTGAGGTTTTTCACGATCACGAGATCACCGAAGCGGTAGGCATGGAGGCGCTCCTCTTGGAGGAAACCCGGCAAAACAACATCCGAGCGCTCCTCGTGGCCGAAGCTCACCCACTCGAGCGGCGAGGAGCCTGAGCTGTAGATCGAGTTGTCGGATTTCTCGTCGGCATTGAGTTGGTAAACGATGTCGATCGCCTGGGTCGCCATGCCGAGGCGAGACATGAAGGCGTAATAGGCCACGACCGCCTCGTTTTTCAGGCCGGCGCGGGCGATGAGGTCGTAGAGTTGGACACCGAGCAGGATTTTCCGCTCGTCGCTGAGCTGGCCGGAAAGGTTTTGGGCCATCTGGTCGAGGTCTTGTCTCTGGTGCAGGGCCCGCCGGAAGAGGTCGCGGAGCTCCGAGTAAACGGCGTCTGGATAGTCATAGCGCAGAAAACCAAGGCTCGAGTCGATTTCCTCCTCGATCAGCTCGCCATCGACTTGGGAAAACGCCGCAAGAACCTGGATCAGGGTGGGCAGCAGGTTCGGTCCCTCGGTGACGGTGCGCGGTTTGCCCTGAATGCGCCGAACCGCCCGGAGGAGGAGGAGTTGTCCTCGAGCGGCGAAACGCAAGGCAGCCTCGAGCCGGGGTTGAATCCCGCTCGGCGTGCGAGGAGAGGTGACGGAGTCCACTGGCGCGCCAACTTATCCGCGCCCGCCCCCCAATGCAATCCACAGGCTTTGCCACGCCAAGAATGGCATTGCCGAAGGGCGGGTTTTTCAAAAGAGTAACGTCCTTTTCCATGAGCACCGCCACCACCGACGCCAAGCCACTCAGCGCCAACGAGAGCATCAAAGCCGCCTCGAACCACCTCCGCGGCAACCTCGCCCAGGAACTTGCCGATTCCTCGACCGGTGCGATTTCCGACGACTCCGGCCAGCTCACGAAATTCCACGGCCTTTATCTTCAGGACGACCGAGATCTTCGCGTGGCCCTTAAGAAAGCCGGCAAGGAAAAAGCCTTCTCGTTCATGCTCCGCGTCCGCCTCCCTGGCGGCAAAGCCACCGCGCACCAGTGGCTCGTCCTCGACAAGCTCGCGGGCGATGTTTCCTCGCCTTCACTGCGCCTGACGACCCGCCAGACCTTCCAATTTCACGGTGTCCTCAAGGGCAATGTCAAAAAGCTCGTCCAAGGCATGCATCAGGTCCTCCTCGACTCCATCGCGGCCTGCGGCGATGTGAACCGAAATGTCATGGCTCCGCCGAATCCCGAGCGTAGCGCCGCCGCCCAGCAGGTCTACGAACACGCGAAATCCTGGAGCGAATACGCCCTCCCGAAGACCCGCGCCTACCACGAGATCTACCTCGACGAGGAACTCGTCGCTGGCGGTGAACCCGAGCTCGAGCCGATGTATGGCGACACCTACCTCCCGCGCAAATTCAAGACCGGCTTCGTC
>JBMTBF010000148.1:0-4251 GCA_049429585.1 Terrimicrobiaceae bacterium
GCGATCCCGCCGGCACGGGGTTTCATATCCGCGTGCCGAAGAACTACTATGTCTCACCGTTCTCCGAACTCGATCTGGAGTTCGACTTCCGCTTCGATCCCCCCGGGCGGCGGCTTCGGTTGGCGATCGACGACTATCGTGGCGGAGAGCGGGTTTTGATCAGCACCGTCACCGGCGCGCGAGAGGAACTCACCGCCGCGAACCTCATGAGGTTTTCAATCCGCTTCCCGCTGGTCACGCTAAAGGTGATTTTTCTCATCCACTGGGAGGCCTTGCGGCTCTGGCTCAAAAAAATACCTTTCCGCTTCAAAGAGGACGAACCGCACCTCCAACAAGGCGCCCACCGGGTTCATTAAAAAAATCGCCTCACCCAATGTCTTGCGCCGCTCCCTCCACCGATGACAGATTTCCCCAGATGAAAAGCCGCTTTTCGTGTTTTCTCCTCGCCTTGCTGACCGCCTCCAGTCTCTCGGCCCAAACCTCCCTGCGCGGCGATGGTCGCCAAGCCGTCGAGCACGCTGGTATCGTTCTCGTGAAACCGCAGGAATGGTCGAAACCGAACGAAGCCGTGGTCATTCGCTTCACCGCCTACACGAACCGGGGGGGCTATTTTGTTCTGCGCTCTCCTAGCGGCCAGGAGCGCCAAGTCTGGGTTAAACAATTTGTCGGGGTTCCGATCCTCGAACCCGAAATCCCCGATCAAATCCTCGAGCCCGCCGACCGAAAAGCCCTCCAGGCCGAGATCGACAAAATCAAGTCTCTCGCCGCGATAGTTCCTTCGGCCGCCATCGACCTCACAAAATTTTCCAAACCGCTCGTCGACGCGGTTCAGCGCTATGATGCCGGAGAAGTCCGGATCGATGGCAGTTGGCGACCAGCCTCCGAGTATCGCGCGATTGAGTTTTGCAATTTTGAAAAACAACTCCGCGCATCGATGAAGGAATATCCCGACAAGTCGAAGTTCGCGCTCGAGGAGAATTCCAACTTTATAAGACTCGTCGAACTTTCGAAGGACAACCCCGCCTTTGAAGCCAAGGTCCAAGCCATTCGCACGGATTTGGAGAACCAAATCCTTGCGCAGAAGGAGGCGGGAATCCTCGATCGTCTATCGAATACAAATACCGCCGACTCCGAGACCCAGGCGCTCCTTGGGGAATTGAAGGGGATCAAGAACCCGACCGAAAAAACCACACAAGTCCTGCAGCAGGCCGAATCCGCCGCCCTCATCGCGTCTGAAATCGACAAATTGAGCCAGGCTTTGGAAGAGCATTTCACCACTCCCATTCCGCAGGGGGAAACACCGAGGCTCCCGGCTGACTTGGCGTTTCAAGGCGAATTGCTCGCCAAGCAGATCAGCCAGTTCCGACAATCCTCACCTCCCGCCGCCTTGCGGATTCCGGAGGACAAAGCTGTCGCACTCGTTGATATCTGCAGTGGCTTTTCAGGCATCGCCCCGCTTTTCGAGAAACAAAATTATGTCGAAGCCTCCTCCGTTTTGAGCCGCCTTTCCACCCAAGCCACAAAGATCGGGCCTCGCACCCAAGCCGTTTTAATCGCTTGGCGAAATCCAGCCACCCAGAAAGTCGATCTTTTCTCAAAGCTCCGCGCCGAGGGCGAGGCGGCCGAAAAGGCCGGAAACACCAAGGAAGCGATCGCCAAATACGCGGAGGCTCTCGAAGTTTACCCGAATGCCGATCTCTCCGCCAAAATCGAGCAACTCAAAAACCCTGCCAAAAAATAACCATGACCACCAAGCCACTCACCGGCCACGAATGCCCCGGCGACCCCTGCACGATTGTCATCTTCGGCGCCTCGGGCGACCTCACGAAACGCAAGTTGATGCCGGCCCTCTACAATCTGAAGGCCCTCAAACTCCTCCCGGAAAACTTCGCCGTCATCGGCGTGGCGGTCACGGATAGCAACGACGAACTCTACCGCGCGAAAATCACCGACGACATCAAGCAATTCGCCACCCGCCCCGTGGATCAGGCCGAGTGGGACGACTTCGCGAAGCGCTCCTACTACATCTCGGGCGACTTCAACAGCGCCGACACCTTCGCCCATCTCGGCAACAAGATCGCGGAAGTCCAAAAGACCTGGAACCTCCCCGGCAATGTCCTTTTCTACCTCGCCATCTCGCCGACATTCTTCGGCAAGGTCGTCGAGCAACTCGACACCGCCGGCCTGACCAAGGAAAACCCCGGCGCCTGGCGTCGCATCATCATCGAGAAGCCTTTCGGTCACGACCTTCAGTCTGCACGCGACCTCAACAAAGAGCTCACCACCCATGTGGACGAGTCGCAGATCTACCGCATCGACCACTACCTCGGCAAAGAGACCGTTCAGAACATTATGGTCTTCCGCTTCGGCAACAGCGTCTACGAGCCGATCTGGAACCGCCGCTACATCGACTATGTCCAGATCACCGTCGCCGAAAAACTCGGAGTCGAACTGCGCGGGGGCTACTATGACCACTCCGGCGTGACCCGCGACATGGTGCAAAACCACATCCTCTCCGTGCTCTCGCTCATCGCCATGGAGCCCCCCGCCTCGATCTCCGGCGACAGCGTGCGCAACGAGAAGGTCAAAGTCCTCGAAGCCATCCGCCCGATGGAGCCCGAGGAGGTGCTCATGAACACCGTCCGCGGCCAATACGGCGCCGGCCTCATCGATGGCAAAAATGTCCCCGCCTACCGCACCGAGAAGGATGTCGATCCGCAGTCGAACACCGAGACTTTCGTCGCCATGAAGCTCATGGTGGAAAACTGGCGTTGGGCCGATGTGCCGTTCTTCATCCGCAGCGGCAAGCGCCTCGCCGAGCACACCACCCAGATCGTCATCGGCTTCAAGCGCAGCCCGCTCCTGCTTTTCGGAAAAAATGTCGACGCCGGCGTCACACCAAACCGCCTCGTGATCCATGTGCAGCCCGACGAGGGCATCACCATGGACATCCATGCGAAAAAACCCGGCCCCGGCGTTTCCATCGCCAATGTCCCGCTCGATTTCAGCTACAGCGAATTCGGCGAAACCACTGCCGCCACCGGTTACGAAACGCTCCTCTACGATTGCATGATCGGCGACATGACCCTCTTCCACCGCTACGACAGCGTGGACGCCTCCTGGCGCATCGTGAATCCCATCCTCGATGTCTGGCAGGCCCTGCATCCCCGAGATTTCCCGAACTACGCCGCCGGCACCTGGGGCCCCGAGGCCGCCGACAAGCTCATCGAGAAAGCCGGCCACCAGTGGCACTACTACAAACTGGACCGCTGAAAATGCCTGCGCGCCCTCACTTGATCCTCGCCGGCGATATCGGCGGCACGAAGGCGAACATCGCTCTCTTTCATGTCGTCGGGAGCAAACTCTCCCTCGTCCGTGAGCAGCGCTATCCCAGCGCGGGCTACCCCGGCCTCAATGCCATCCTCCGCGAATTCCTCGCCGACGAGCACCAGCCCATCCTCGCCGCCGGATTCGGAATTCCCGGCGTCGTCTCGAACGGCCGCGCCAAGCCCACCAACCTCTCGTGGGGCGTGGACGCCGAGGAAATCTCCGTGGAATTCGGCATCCCGCATGTCCGAGTCCTCAACGACCTCGCCGCCAACGCCTGCGGCATCGCGCACCTGCCCGCCGGGGATTTCGCCATCGTCCAGCGCGGCGCGCCCCATGCCACCGGCAACCGCTGCGTCGTCTCCCCCGGCACCGGTCTCGGCGAAGCGGGGTTGTTCTGGGACGGCCACCGCCACCATGTTTGGGCCTGCGAGGGCGGCCACGCCGACTTCGCCCCGCGCAACGAACTCGAGATCGCCCTCCTCGAATACCTCGTCAAGCAATTCGGCCATGTCAGCGCCGAGCGCGTCGCCTCCGGCCTGGGCATCGAAAACATCTACAAATTCCTCCGCGACACCGGCCGCGGCACCGAACTCCCCGCCGTCGCCCAAGCGATGAAAACCGAGAACGCCGGCGTCGTGATCTCGCGATTCGCCGATGCGGGCGAGTGCCCGATGTGCGCCAAGACGCTCGATATTTTCGTGAGTTGCCTCGGCGCCGAAGCCTCGAACATGGCCCTCAAAACCATGGCCACCGGCGGCGTCTTCCTCGGCGGCGGCATCCCCGTGAAGCTCCTCCCCCACATCCAAAGCGTCGCCTTCCTCCACGCCTTCAACGACAAAGGCCGCCTCAGCTCCCTGATGGAAAACACCCCCGTCCTCGTGATCCTCAACGACCAAGCCGCCCTCCTCGGCGCCGCCTACA
>JBMTBF010000149.1:0-4245 GCA_049429585.1 Terrimicrobiaceae bacterium
GCCAACAGCCTCGGCAACCTCCTCAACCGAACCCTCAACATGGCGAAGCGATACCGATCGGGAGTTTTGAAAAAATCCCCGTCCCCGCTCGCTGATTTCGTTACGGATAAAACGAAAGCCTGGGATGCGGCGATGGAATCGTTCCAAGTCCAAACTGCCATCGAAGCGCTCATGGAAATCGTTATTCGTTGCAACGCGTATGTCGAAGAAACCGCCCCGTGGAAACTCGCCAAGGACCCCGCACAGGCGGACAAGCTCGACGAAGTCCTCTACACCTTGAGCGAGTCTCTCCGCATCGTTTCGATCCTCCTCTCCCCCATCCTGCCAGAGGAATCAAACGCCATGCGCGCACAACTCAACTGGATCGGCGAACCCTCCTTCATGAACACCGCCTGGGGCCTCCTCCCCGACGCCCACCAACTCGGCGACCCGGTTCCGCTGTTCCCTCGAATCGAAGTTCAAGCGTGAACCACCCCCTCCGCGACTGGCTCGAATACGCCGGCCTCACGGCCGCCGCATGGCTCGTGCGCCAACTGGATTTCCGAACCCTCCGTCCACTCGCCGATTTCATCGGCTCGGTCGTCTATCGGTGCGACCCGCGCGGCCGCCGCACGGCCCTGCAAAATATCGAGTCCGCCTTCCCCGGAAAATTCTCCCCAACGCACAAACGCTGGATCGCGCGAGGCAGCTACCAAACATTCGCCCGCACCATGCTCGAGCTTTTCTGGGCCCCAAACATGACCGAGGAATTCGTCCGCAAGCATGTTGTCTTCGAAGGCTGGGAGCGCGACACCTGCCGCGCCAACCCCGAAAAATCCGCCATCTATTGCTGCATGCATTTTTCCAATTTCGAGTGGCTTTCCCTCGTCGGCGCCTACTCGATCACCCGCGGCCCGGTGATCGCCCAGAATTTCCGAAACAAATTCCTCGGCCCGATTTTCAACAACCTTCGGGCCAGCACCGGCAATACCGTCATTCCTCAGGAACGCGCGATGATCAAAATGCTCAAGCATCTTAAATCCGGAGGAAAGTTTGGGATGTTGATTGATCTGAACATCGACCCGCGTGAAGGGGCCGTTCCGATCAAGACCTTCGGCGGCCTTATTTCCAGCGTCACCCCCGCTCATGTCGCCCTCGCCCAGCGCACCGGCGCGGCGATTGTTCCCATCGAATGCCGCCCCCTCCCCGAGGGTCGCTATCGCGTGATCCATCACTCACCGATCGAATGCCCGCCCGAAGCCGACCCCGCACCGCTGGTTCAAAAATGCTGGGATGCGCTTGAGCCCGGCATCCTCGTTCATCCCGAATGCTGGCTTTGGCCTTACAAACACTGGCGCTACAAGCCGCGCGATAATAATTCCCGCTACCCCGCCTACGCAAATTGCTCCACGCGGTTCGACAAGCTTTTGAGTCCGCCTGAGATCACCCAAGCTTGATCGCCATCACCTGCAAAAGCTATAATCTGCCCGGTGTCCCTTGTTTTTAAAACCCCGAACGCCGTTTTCCTGATGGAGATAACCCGATGAATTGGGTGACGGTCGTTTGGACCGGGGCGACCTCCGCCTCGCTCATGCTCGCGGCGATCCATGGGTTTGTGTGGCTTCGCAAGCGCTCCGCCTGGGCGAGTCTAATGTTTTGTCTGATGGCGGCCAGCACCGCCGGTATGGCCGGTTGTGAATTGGCGATGATGCGAATCGATAACACGCCTCAACTCGAGTCCGTCCTGCAGTGGTATAATATTTTCCGTTGGGCGGTGAGCATTTGCCTCGTCGGGTTCATGCATTTTTATCTCCGCGCAGGGAGGCCATGGCTGGAACTCACTGTGATCGGTCTCCGCACTTTTGCCCTGCTGCTAAACCTCTTTGTTAGCCCTAACGCCTACTTTTCCTCCATCGAAGGTCTCAACCGTGTGATGTTTCTTGGCCAAATGGTGACAGTGGTCGAGGGCGTGCCAAATCCCTTGATGCTTGTGGGGCAAGTCAGCCTGCTTGTTCTCGCCGCGTATCTTGTGGATACGACTTGGAAAGCCTATAGCGCTGGAGCCTATAACCGGGCCCTTCGTGTTGGCTCCGGCAGCGTGTTCTTCGTCCTGGCACTCTCCCTCCAAACGATGCTCGTTCTCTGGGGAGTCCTCGAGGTGCCAATCATGGCGAGCCTGTTTTTCCTCGGGATCGTGGGCGTGATGGCGTTCGAGTTGAGCGAGGACATGCTACGCGCCACGCGGTTGGCCGAGAACCTTCAACAACGCGAAATTGATCTAAACCGCGAGCGAAAGCTTACTGACGCAATTTTTCAAGGCGCTCCAGGCCTCCTGTTTCTTCAGACAAAAAGCGGCACGATTCTTCGCTGGAACAAGCGTCCGACGAATCCCTCGGAAATCGTGGAAACAAAAATCCACGACTTTTTTCGCAAGGAGGATCTCAACGTCCTGCAGGAGTCTGTGGAGAAAACCTTCGAGGATGGGGCTGCGAATTTCGAACTCGATTTGGTGCTTTCGGATGGTGAAACGGCTCGCCATTTCTTCAGCACCGTTCAAATCGAAATCGGTGAGGAACCGCATCTTGTCGGAGTCGGCATCGATGTCAGCGCCGAGCATGCCTTGGGGCTTGAGTTGGCCTTACAAAAAGAAAAACTCGCCCGCGTTTCGCAGATTGCCTCGATGAGCGAACTTTCCAGTTCCCTTGCGCACGAAATCAATCAACCCCTTGCAATCATTCTCAGCAACGCTGAGGCGGCCCAGCGGCAGTTGGAATTGGAGGCTCCCAACAAAAATGAGCTGAAGGACATTCTGAAAGACATTGTCGCTGCAGACATCCGCGCGGCCGATGTCATCCGACGCCTGCGCTCGATTCTCCAGCGCGGCCAACCTGCCTTGGAAACTGTTTCTCCATCCACATTGATCAACAATGTCCTGCAACTACTCAAAACCAACCTCGACTCCTCCGGCGCCTTGGTTTCGAAGAAAATTCCGAAAAGGATTCCCATCCTCATGGCGGATCGGATTCCCATCGAGCAGGTGCTTATCAATCTTATCAAAAACGCCCTCGAGGCGATGGAAGAAAATGGCGCGCGCGGAAAGTCCCTCATCATCTCCTGTGCTGCTGAGGGGACCGGCGTTCGTTTTTCCATCCGTGACAACGGCTCGGGCCTTCCCGAATCGGGGGAATGGATTTTCGAAGCGTTCCACACCACCAAGCCGACCGGTCTGGGATTGGGCCTGAAAATCTGCCAAACCATCGTGCAGGCGCACGGCGGTCGGCTTTGGGCCGAGCCAAATAAAGGACGCGGCGCCACTTTCCACTTCCACCTCCCCACTCGCCCTGAATCCACATGAACGAATCTCCGACCGTTATTCTGATCGATGACGAAACCGATCTCTTGAAAGCCCTGCGCCGCCTTTTGAAATCGGAGGGTTTTCAAATCACCTGCCATGAAAGTGCTGCCTGTTTCCTCTCCGCTCCACGCCCCCCCAGCCCGGGCTGCATTGTTCTGGATGAATCCATGCCGGGAATGACAGGCACGGAACTCCAAAGCCAACTCGTTGCGGAGGAGTCCACCTTGGCGATTGTTTTTCTCACGGCCCGGGGCGACATTCCCATGAGTGTGCGGGCCATGAAAGCGGGCGCTGTGGATTTCCTGACTAAACCCGTGAAGGACAAAGACCTGATCGCCTCCATTCGTGCTGGTTTGAAAAAATCCTCAGAACTGGAACTCAATAAAAAGGAAGTCGATGGCCTTCGAATCCGCTTCAACTCCCTGACAGTAAGGGAGCGCGAGGTTTTTGAGTATGTCGCCAAGGGTCTTCCAAACAAACAAATTGCCGGCCTCCTCGGCTTGGTCGAGCAGACAATCAAAGTCCATCGAAGTCGGGTCATGACGAAAATGCGCACCGAGTCGCTCGCTCAATTGGTGCTGGTTGCGGAAAGGCTCGGGCTGACAGGTGCCAATGCGACGCATATTTGACCAAGGTATAATGGACAAATTCCCCTTGTTTCTGCTTTAAAAAATGAAAAAGGCACTCTGATTGACTTGCCCACAATCCTGTCAGCCAGAACCCCGGAATGATTTTTAAAAATTACAGATCGAATGCTCGCTGGAAAGCGTCAGCGCGAGCCAGTCCCTTGCCTTCTCTTCCGCACCTTGCGTGGCTGATTTGCTGGCTTGTTTTTGGAGCTGCCTCGGCGATTCAAGCCCAGACTGTCCTAACCGTTCGCGACGCGGAGTATCGTTCGCGCTGGGCTGGCA
>JBMTBF010000150.1:0-4225 GCA_049429585.1 Terrimicrobiaceae bacterium
GTGACAATAATCAGCGTGGCAATTTTTTGGGAAGCAATCTTTGAGAAAGTTTCGCAGACCAGCGCGGCATTGGCGGAATCGAGGTTGCCGGTCGGTTCATCGGCGAGAAGCAGGGCGGGGCTACCAGCGAGCGCTCGGGCGATGGCGACGCGCTGCATCTCGCCGCCGCTCAACTGGTGCGGAAAATGCCCCTCTCGGTGCGACATACCGACCAGACCGAGCATTTCGGTCACGCGCGCGGTGGATTTTTTCCTGGAATCTCCGCGCAGGAGCAGAGGGAGTTCGACATTTTCCCGCACCGTCATCGCGGGCAGAAGATTGAAGAATTGGAAAACGATCCCGAGGGTGTGACGGCGGTAACGGGTGAGTTCGCGCTCGCCGGCCCGGTGCAATTCCAGACCGTCGACCCGGATCTCGCCCGAGGTCGGGGTGTCGAGGCCGCCGAGGAGGTTGAGCAGGGTGCTTTTTCCACAACCGCTCGGGCCGGTGATCGTCGCGAAGTCGCCGGGCGCGAGATCGAGCGACACGCGGTCCAATGCCCTCACCTCACCGGTGCCGGAGGAATAGGTTCGCGTGACATTGCGCAGTTCGATCATGGTGTGGCGGAGTGTTTCCGCGAAGCGATGACTGATCAAGCAGAGTTCCGGGTTCTCGGCGAATCGGCCGACCTGATCGCCGTGGACAAACCAACCGGCCTGCTGGTCCATCCGAGCAAGCCGGGCGGGCCGAAGACGCTTTGGGACGGCTTGCGCGAACTCCTTTCCTACGAGATCGCGAACAATGGCCAGGTGTCGCTCATCAACCGCCTCGACCGCGAAACGAGCGGCGTGGTCCTCGTCGCCAAAACCTCGGCCGCCGCGCGCCAGGCCGCCATCGCGATGCAGGAGGGAAAAATCCGGAAGACCTATCTCGCGATCGTCGCCGGCCACCCGGCGAATGAAAATTTCAAGATCGACGCCCCCATCATCCGCCGGGGCGAGGTTTTGGACACCAAGATCCACCTGCAGCGAATGGTCCACCCGAGCGGCGCGCTCGCAGTCACCGATTTCCGGGTTCTGGAAAAATTCGAGAACCACCTCGGTGCATTCTCACTCGTCGAGGCGAAGCCCCTCACCGGCCGCACCCATCAAATCCGGGTTCACGCCGCGCACGCCGGCCATTCCGTGGTCGGTGACAAAATCTACGGCCCGTCGGAGGATTGCTATCTGGAGTTTGTTAAAACCGGCTGGACGCCCGCGCTTGAAAATCGACTGCACCTGCCACGCCACGCTCTTCATTCGGCGGGGCTTTCGCTGGAGTGGAACGGCTCCATGCTGGAGTGGCGCAGCGAACTGCCCGCCGACCTCGCGGCATTTGCGCGCCCACGCCCGGCCCATTGACTTCACAACGCACCTTCTTAAGATAGCCTGCTCGATCCACTCGCCACCGTGTTCCAAAACGATGAATTCATAGCCGAAACCCTCCGCGACTTGGGGCTAGCCACCAAGGCGCAGATCGAGTCGGCCAGGGAACAACTGGACGAGGCGGGCTTGATCCAAACTCTCGTCAACAACGGTGTCGTCACCGAGGAGGATATCGCCCGCGCTCTGGCGGCCCAGAACAGCATGGAGTTCGTGGACCTGGCCGACTCGCACCCCGAGCGGCGTGTGCTGGATCTTGTCGAGGGCGATGATGCCCGCCGTTACCAGGCCCTCCCGCTAGCCCTCCGAAACGGAATCCTCACCATCGCGGTCGGGGATGCCATGGACATGCAGTCGATGGACGACTTGTCCTACAAGCTCCAGCGCGAGATCGAATTTGTCTGCGCCTCGCCGGCGGAACTCCGCAAGCTCATCGTGAAGCACTACGGCAGCGCCGAGGATGCCGCGAACGAATTGCTCAAGGAGGCCGGTAAAGCCAAATCGGCCGAGGCCGCCCAGGACGATGAGGATGACGATGACGGCCCGGGCGACGCGCCCATCATCAAGCTCGTCTCCATGCTCCTTCTGGAAGCCCACACGAACCGGGCGAGCGACATCCACATCGAACCCCTGGAGAGCAAGCTCCGCGTCCGCTTCCGCATCGACGGCGTCCTTCAGGAAATGCAACCGCCTCCGCGAAAACTCCACGGCGCGATTATCAGCCGCATCAAGATCATGACGCGCTCGATGAGCATCGCCGAGAAGCGCATCCCGCAAGACGGCCGCATCCAGATCCGCCTCGGGGATCACGCCATCGACCTCCGCGTTTCCACCATTCCGACTGTCCACGGCGAGAGCGTGGTCATGCGTATCCTCGACAAAACCTCTCTCCTCCTAGGTCTCCCCGATCTTGGATTCCTCTCGGACGACCAAGCAAAGTTCGAGCAGTGCATCAACCTTCCCGACGGCATCATCCTCGTCACCGGCCCGACCGGTTCGGGAAAAACCACCACGCTTTACGGCTGCCTGAATTACATGAACAAGCCGGACCGGAAGCTCATCACGGTCGAGGATCCGGTCGAATACCAGATGAACGGCATCAACCAGGTCCCGGTGAATACCAGCATCGGCATGACCTTCCCCGCCGCCCTGCGTTCGATCCTGCGCCAGGCTCCGAACATCATCATGATCGGTGAAATTCGTGACTACGAGACCGCGAGCATCGCGGTGAACGCTTCGCTCACCGGCCACCTCGTTCTTTCCACGCTCCACACGAACGACGCCCCGAGCGCGATCGCCCGTCTGGTCGATATCGGCGTGAAGCCGTTCCTCGTCTCCAGCTCGGTCCGCGCCGTCCTTGCCCAGCGCCTCGTCCGCCGCCTCTGCCCTCATTGCAAACAAGCCGGCGAGCTTTCTGAATATGAATTGCAGTCTCTCCAGATCGACCCGGGGCAAATCCGCCAGGCGAGCGTCATGCGGCCCGTGGGTTGCGAACGCTGCCGGGGCCGCGGCTACCGGGGCCGGATGGGTATCTTTGAAATGTTCCTCGTCGATGACGAGGTTCGGAACATGATCAACAACAACGCCTCGACCATCGCCCTGCGCCAGCGCGCGCGCGAACTCGGCATGCGAACCCTCCGCGAGGACGGCGTTCGCAAGGTTCTGGCTGGAATGACCACCGCCGAGGAGGTCATCAGCACCACCATGTCCGATCTCGACTGACCCCGCCATGGACGCCAATCAAGTTGTCGAAATTTTTGTCGAGCAGGAGCTGATCACCGAGGATGAGGGGGCGGCACTTCTGCACCAGGCCTCGAGCACCGGCGCGCCGATCGAGCAAGTCCTCGTGGAAACCGGAACCGTCAGCGAGCGGGGCTTCGAAAAAGCCATTGCCGATTCCCTTGGCGCCGAGCCGTATGATTTGAGCGATTTCCAACCCGACGCCCAAACACTCCAGCTCATCCCCTCTGGACTCGCGCGTCTCCACGGCTGCCTCCCGATTTCCGCCTCTGGAAACACGATTTTCGTCGCTCTCGTTGATCCGCTGAACTCCAGCCCGCTCGAGGATCTCCGCTTCGGCCTCGGCCGCGATATCGTGCCGGTCGTCTCCTACCCGCCAACGGTCCGTAGCCTGATCACCCAGCACTATGGCTCCGACGAGGCGAACATCGGTGAAATCCTCGGCCATCTCGGCGGCGAAATCACCGTCAACGAGGGCCCCGACGAGCAGATCAACGACCAAGCGGTCCTCGCCGAGGCGAACGCCGCGCCGATCATCAAGTATGTCGACCTCATCCTCGACAAGGCGATCGCCGCGCGGGCGAGCGACATCCATTTCGAGCCGTTCGAGAGCGAATTCAAAATCCGCTACCGCGTTGACGGCGCGCTTTACGAGATGGATCCCCCGCCCTTCCGCCTCGCGCTGCCCGTCATTTCGCGTGTGAAGGTGATGTCGAACCTCAACATCGCCGAGCGCCGCCTGCCTCAGGACGGCCGCATCGAGCGTGAGATCAACGGCCGCCAAGTCGATCTCCGCGTATCCACCCTGCCCACTGCATTCGGCGAAAGCGTCGTGCTCCGCGTGCTCGACCGCTCGAGCGTGAATCTGGAACTCGAGACGCTTGGAATGCCCGATGACATCATGGCCTACATCCTTCAGGTCATCGAAAAACCCAACGGCATTTTCATCGTCACCGGCCCGACCGGCTCCGGAAAAACCACAACGCTCTACTCGTGCCTGCGCAAGATCAACACGATCGACTCCAAGCTTCTCACCGCCGAGGACCCCGTGGAATACGAGATCGACGGCATCATCCAGGTGCCGA
>JBMTBF010000151.1:0-4192 GCA_049429585.1 Terrimicrobiaceae bacterium
GCCGCCACCCTCTACGGCATCGGCAAGACCTTCTTCTGGCCAACCATGCTGGGTGTGGTCGCCGAGCAGACGCCCAAAGGCGGCGCTCTTACACTCAACGCCATCGCCGGCATCGGCATGCTGACGGTCGGCATCCTCGGCGGACCCCTTATTGGCGAAATGCAGGAACGCTCGATCGAGACCGCCATCGAGACGAAAGCCCCTGGCGTCTATCAGGGCATCTCAAAAACCGACTCGTATTTCTTCGGCACCTACCAGGCGCTGGACGGCGCCAAGCTCGAGGCGTTGCCCAAGGAACAATCCACGGAAGTCGCCGCCATGGCCAAGAGCGCCCGCCAGGGATCCCTCGCCAAGGTGGTCGTATTCCCGGCCTTCATGCTCCTCTGCTACATCGGCCTCATCCTCTGGTTCCGCTCCCGTGGCGGCTACAAACCGGTGAGCCTCTCCGAAAGCCACTAAGGCTCCGAGCGCGCGCCTCAATAGGGGTCAGTGTGCATTTTATTTCACAATAGCCTTGTCAAGCCCGCGCCGGTTGGTGTTTTTTCCACGCATGGCGAGAAGCATTCGACTGGAGTTCGGCGGGGCGTTTTATCATGTGATGGCGAGGGGGAACCGGAAGGGGGAGATTTTCTTGGACGACGAGGATCGGCGCTTTTTTTTGGGGTGTGTGGCCGAGGTGTGTGAGAAGACCGGATGGCTCGTGCATGCGTGGGTGTTGATGGGGAATCATTACCATTTGATGATCGAGACGCCGGAGCCGAATCTGGTGGATGGGATGAAGTGGCTGCAGAACACCTACACGCGGCGGTTCAATGTGCGGCACAGGGACTGGGGGCGGTTGTTTGGAGATCGCTACAAGGCGGTGGTGGTGGACGGGGAGAGTCCGTATTACTACGAGACGCTGTGGGATTACATTCACTTGAATCCATGCCGAGCCGGGTTGGTGGATGCCACGCAGGGCGGAAGTGTTTTGGATTATCCATGGAGTAGTCTGGCAGGCGGGTATGCACTGGCCCCGCACCAAAGGCCCGAATGGCTTGCGGCGGAGCGGGGGTTGACTTTTCTAGGGGTGGGGGACGATGTGGCGGGGAGGCGGGCATTGGTCGAGCGGCTTGACCGGCGTGCGGCGGAGGAGCGCGAGCGAAGTGGTTGGGTGGTGGTGGATGCGGCGGCCGACAAGCGGGGAAGCCACTTGAAGCGCGGTTGGTATTGGGGCGCACAAGCGTTCTCGGAGCGGTTGGTGAAGCTCGGGGAGGCGACGCTGGGGAAAAAACGGCGGGCCCGTGCCTATGTCGGGAGCCGCGAGTTGGAAGCGCACGGGGAAGGGGAGGCGTTGAAGTTGCTCGCCTCCGGCTTGGAAGCGGCGGGACTGCACGAAAGTGAGCTGTCCGGGCGCCCGTGCACCGATCCCTGCAAGGTGGCGTTGGCCGTCATGCTCTGGAAAAAAACAACCGTCTCCCAGTTGTGGATCGCTGAAAAACTGGACATGAAAAACCCCGCGAATGTCAGCCGCGTGATCCACCGGATGGATGAGGAAAAAATCAAGCATCGGGTGCCTGCGGCGTTGGCGGTGCTCGCAGGGCTGGAAATGAAATAAAATGCACACTGACCCCTATTTGAGGCGTGGCGAAAAAAACGGCGTTTCGAGTCGACTGTTCGGCAATTTGCCTGATGGTGGCGCCGCTCGGTTGTTCACCCTCTCAAATGGCTCCGGGCTCGCCTGCGATATCACCGAATACGGGGGGATCCTCACGGCCCTCCGGGTAGCGCGCCCGGAGGGGTCTGTGGTCGATGTGGTTCTTGGTTTCAACACGCTCGAGGGCTACCTTAAGCCGCATCCTTACTTCGGAACTATCGTGGGCCGGGTCGCGGGACGCATCAGCGGCGCGAAATTCCAACTCGATGGCCGCGAGTATCCGCTGGCAGCCAACAACGCGCCCAATCATCTCCACGGCGGCCCCGGCGGGTTTGACAAAAAACTCTGGCAGGCCGAGGTTCCGGAAAATGAGAGTGAGCCGTCCCTGCGTCTATCGTATTTGAGCCCGGATGGGGAGGAGGGATATCCCGGCAATGTGCGCGTCACGGTGGTTTATTCCCTCACGGAAAAAAACGAACTCGTCATCCGCTACGAAGCCGAGAGCGATCAAGCCACGCCGCTGAGCCTTACCAACCATTCCTACTTCAACCTCGCGGGCGAGGGGTCAGGGGATGTGGGGGGGCAGGTTCTCCAGATTTTCTCCGACGAAATCGCCGCCACCGATGAAGCGATGACCTTGCTCGGTACCCGGGTTCCGGTTGCCAGCCAGCAAAATGATTTCAACCAACCCCGGCGGCTCTCCGATGCGATTCCAGGGCTATTGAACCAACATGGCGACAATTATTTCATTCGTCGCTCCGCCAGCGGGGAACTCGTGCCTGCGGCGATTTTAAAAGATCCGGCCAGCGGTCTCACCATGACCACTCTCACCACGCAGGATTGTGTGCAGCTCTACAGCGCGTCATTTCTCGACGGAACGCTCCTCGGCAAATCCGGGGTGCGCTACGCCAAGCACGCCGGGCTTTGTCTCGAGTGTCAGACCTGCCCTGCCGCAGTGCACGATCCTGCGCTCGGCAACATCATCCTCCGCCCCGGTGAACGCTACGACCACATGACCCGCTACGCCTTCAGTTTCTCGAATTAGGAGGAGCAAGAACCACCTTCCATCCGCTTTCCCGGCCATCACACCAATTCATTCGGCAAGGACAAAAATTGACCGCTTTTTTCCATTCAAATGAAAGACGGCGACTCCAATTCGCGGGAGGGTTGGGTTGATGATTTGCGCTACGACTCTTCCCTGCCAAGCCCCCTTGAGACTCCCATGATCGAAGATTTGAAGCTCCGAGGAAAATACGGCGGGTTTCTTTTTCTCGCGGATGCCGCGCGGGGAATTCCCTGGTTGAAGACCCACCAGCACGCAGAGTTGGAAATCAACTTGGTGGCCCGCGGTTCCGTGACCTATGTCATCGGCGAGAGCAGTTACACATTCCACCAAGGCGAATGCGTTTGGCTTTTCCCCGGGCAACCCCACCGTTGCATCGACCGCACGGCGGATGCGCTTTATTATGTCATCTCCTTCAAGCCCTCCTTGATCGCGCGCAGTTGCCATCGGGATGCAAATGCCATCCTGAAAAAAAACCGCCCTCCGAAAAACGCGGTTCTCCACTGCATTTTACCGCCGGCCAAGTTCGGTTTGCTCCGGGGCATCATGGACTCCCTGCTGGAGGAGGGTCTGGATGCCGACACATTGAACCGCGAGGTCGGATACGGAATTTCCCCGGGGTTTCGCTACGAGCACCCCAACCCGGATTTGCTCAATGCGGGCCTCGCCCACATCCTGCAGTTGGCATGGGATTGCCAATTGGCTTCCGAAACCAAGCGGCGTGCCGCCCCGTTGCATCCGTCAGTCCTGAAGGCCCTTGATATTTTAAAAAAGGGATCCGAGTCCGAGTGTCTCCAAAAATTGGCCCATGAGTGCGGCGCAAGCGCCTCGTATTTGAGCCGCACCTTCAAGCAACAGGTCGGCGTGCCCATCAATCGCTACCGAAACACCATGCGACTGGAGAGATTTTGGGAGATCAGAAAAAACTCCAGCCGCCACATGACTCTTTCCGAGGCGGTCTATGAGGCGGGGTTCGGCAGCTACGCGCAATTTTCGAAAGTCCACCGCTCCATCTTTGGCCGCAGTCCGAGGGAAATTGACAACAAGATCAGGAAATCCACGCAATCAGCGACCCATTCCCAATGAAAAAAATCGCGCGCGGTCTTTTTCTTCAGGCTTTCTGCCTGATTCCTCACGCTGCTCAAGCCTCCGCGGATCAACCTTTGCGGGCCGAGGTTTGTCTGAACGGAGTCTGGAATCTTGAAGTCGAGGGAGTCGAGAAGCCGGCACAGGTGCGTGTGCCGGGATCTTATGCGGGACAGGATCAGCTCTGGGGCAAGGAGCATTGGGATGTCTGGGACTACCCGAAGGATTGCTATAACCGCGCGGCCACCTATTCCCTTCATCTACGCCAAGGCCGGGGAATTGCCTGCGGGCTATGTTTCCGGCCAAGGCAAATCCTTCCAGCCTGCGGAAGCCCAAGTCATCGCCGACCGTTTCGGTGAAGCCGTGATTTCCTTTGGAGCCCAATAACTCTTACCCTCCCAAACATC
>JBMTBF010000152.1:0-4181 GCA_049429585.1 Terrimicrobiaceae bacterium
AACGAAAAACGCGGCCGCCATCCATCGGAAACGCCGGTATCATATTGAAAACAACAAGGCCCAGATTCACCAAAAGCACATTGTGCAGAATCTCCCGGGCCTCCCCTGCCGGACCGCTGAACAAGCCGCCAGTCAGCCAAAGCACGGGTGCCAGCACTGAGGCGATCACGACATTCACCGCCGGACCCGCAATCGCAATGACGAATTCCTGCGAAGGTTTGTCGGGAATCGCCAGCATCCTCGCCACACCGCCGATCGGCAGGAGTGTGATGTCGGGAGTGGGCACCCCGTAATGCCGCCCAGCCAGCGCGTGACCAAACTCGTGGAGCAGCACGCACAAGAACAGCACCAGGATGAAAAACACTCCCCCTGCCGCCGCAGTGGCGCCACCAGCCTGCCATCCGGACCAGCCGAAATACAATGGCAGGAGCAGGAAGGTGATGTGGATACGCACATCAATCCCGGCGATCCGTGCAATGCGATATGACCATTTCATAAAAATTGATTTCCGTAGGCCGCCGTTGGCCCTAAATGGATTCTTCGGCAGTCACCAAAACCCTGCCACTTATTTAACAATCCGCACATCTCATTCCGAAAATGTCCTCATCCAAACCCAAGGTCCTCGTGGCCGATCCCGTTTCGCAACGCGGCGTTGATGAACTCTCCAATGGCGGCGCCCTCGAAGTCGTCGTGAAAACAGGCCTGCCCGAAGCCGAGCTCATTAAAATCATCCCCGAGTTTTCCGCTCTCGTTGTCCGTAGTCAGACGAAGGTCACCGCCGCTGTCTTGGAAGCCGCCACGCAGCTCCGCGTTGTCGGTCGCGCCGGGGTGGGGGTGGACAATGTGGATGTGGATGCCGCCACGCGCCGTGGCGTGATCGTGATGAATACCCCCGGCGGAAACACGATCTCCACCGCCGAGCACGCTTTCTCGCTCCTCGTCAGCGTCGCCCGCAACATTCCCCAGGCCGATGCCTCCATGAAGGCCGGCAAGTGGGACCGCAAGAAGTATGAAGGCGTTGAACTCTATAACAAAACGCTTGGCATTCTCGGTATGGGACGCATCGGCACCGAACTCGCCCGCCGTGCAATGGCCTTCGGCATGCGCGTCCTCGCCTACGATCCCTATTTATCCGTCAGCCGCGCCCGCAGCCTTCAAGTGGAACTGGTTGAGGATCTCGACGCGCTCATGCCGCAGGTGGATTTTATCAGCATGCACATGCCACTCACCGACGAGACCCGCCATATGCTGGACGCTCGCCGACTTGGGCTTTGCAAAAAAGGCGTCCGCATCGTGAATTGCGCCCGTGGCGGTTTGGTCGATGAAACAGCGCTCGGCGAGGCTCTCCAATCCGGCCAGGTCGCGGGCGCTGCGCTGGATGTCTACGAAGTCGAACCCCCGCCTGCCGACTTTCCGCTGCGCTCCGCGCCGAACATCGTTTTCACTCCGCACCTCGGTGCCAGCACGGCCGAGGCTCAGGAAAATGTCGGCATCGAAATTGCCCAAGCGATCGGTGCCGCCCTTCTCGATGGTGAAATTCGCAACGCCGTCAACATGCCCAGTATCGACGCGAAAACCGCTGCCGTCGTCCGTCCCTACCTCACGCTCGGCGACAAGCTCGGCCGCTTCGTCGCCCAACTCGCTCCAAAGCGCAACGACCGCGTGGTCATCACCTATGGCGGCAAGGCCGTGGAAATGCCGACCGACGCGATCAGTCGCGCGATTCTCACCGGTTTTCTCAAGCACGCCGGCGGCGAGGAGGTCAATAGCGTGAATGTCCGCAGCATGGCGGCAACCATTGGCCTCGATGTGGAGGAGGTCCGCTCCAGCGAGCAAACCGACTTCAACGAATGGCTCCATGTGGCCGTCTTCAGCGGGGACAGTAAAGTCTCCGTCGGCGGCACTTTCTTCGGAGCGAAAAACGATCCCCGCATCGTGCGAGTGAACAGCAATCCGGTGGAGGTCACCCCCTCCGGTGTGGTTCTCATGCTCGAAAACCGCGACCGCCCCGGCATCGTCGGCTACATCGGTACCTTCCTCGGCCAGGCAAACATCAATATCGCCAGCATGAGCCTCTCCCGCACCGAACAAGGCGGCCGCGCTCTCACCCTGCTGAATCTCGACAGCCTCCCCGGCGACGAGGTGATGAAAAAACTCGCCGCCGATCCGGACATCTTCGGAGCGAGGGTCATTGCCCTGTAATTGCCGGCAACTCTGTTGCCATGGAACAAACAGAGGCTATCCTGATCCGCCGCCAGCCTTGGAGCGACACGAGCCTGATCGTGACTTGGTTCACGCTCGCCCACGGCAAAATCGGGACAATGGCCAAGGGCGCACGCCGCGCCAATAGCCCGTTCTCTGGCCACCTCGACCTCTTCCATCGTGTCGAAATCGGATACCTGCCCGGCCGCAAAACCCCGCTTGGCACTCTGCGCGAGGTGAGAATGCTCGCGCCCTTCGAGTCGAAATCCGCCGCGAATGTTTTTCTCGGCGGCTACTTCGCCGAATTGCTCGACCTTGCCACCCAACCTGCCCACCCACACCCCGAGGTTTTCGACCTTCTCTCCCGCGCCGTTTCCCATCTCAGCAGCAAACCCGCCTCGCTCCGGGCGCTCGATTTTTTTGAACGCGAACTCGTCCGGTTGCTCGGTATCGAGGACGCCGAGACCCACCCGCTCGCCGCCATCGAAACCTACTGCGGAAAAATTCCCTCGACCCGCCGCACCGCCATCCAAATGCTCCCTGCATGACCAAATTCTCCCTAGCTTTCCTGCTGCTTGCTGCGCTCCTCCTTGGCGGCTGCGCCTCCTCCTACGACGGTTACAAATACAAGCCCTATACTCTGCGCGGCGTTCGCTATCAGCCGATGCATCCGCGCCAAGCCGTCGGGCATGTCGAAACCGGCGTGGCTTCCCACTACAGTGAGCATTTCCTGATCTTTCCCGGCAAAACCGCCATTGGCGAAAAGCTCTGGCCTTGGACCCGCTGCGCTGCCCACAAAACCCTTCCGCTTCCCTGCACCATCCGCGTGACCAATCTCCAAAACGGAAAAACCACCAAGGTCCGCGTGAACGACCGCGGTCCGTTCATCCGTGGTCGCATGCTCGATGTCACCAAACCCGTCGCCGACCAACTCGGATTCACCGACCAAGGTCTCACTCAAGTCCGTATCGAAGTCCTCAGTGTTGGTGATGGCCCTCACAGGCTTCGGAGATAAAATCTATCGGCGGCAGGTTTTTGTAAAATCTAGGCTTGATCAATGGCCTGGATTTCCATCAGCTTTTGAGCGCATGAAACTCCCCCTTCTGCTTTTCTCCATGTTTGCGCTGCTCGGGTGCGTGAATACATCCTCAGTTGGAAAAGTTGAAGATTTTGCGGTGGTCGAGGCCTTTTTGAGCACCGCCTCCGCCCAAATTCATCAAGCTCCCCAGTCCCGTAAAATCACGGTGCCTGTTACCCACAAAAGAAGTCTCGTCCAACTCGAGGCCGAGGAACTTCGCATTCGGAGAGATCCCAGTCTCACGCCATCCCAGCGGATGCAAAAACTCCGGGATATTTGGAAACAGCAACTCGCTGTGATGGGGAAATAAAGAATGGGTAATTTGGGTTGGCTGGGACTCGAACCCAGAACCAACGCCTTAAAAGGGCGCTGCTCTACCATTGAGCTACCAACCCGACGGAAGCCGCAAAATCTAGTGACTCCTCGAAGTGTTGCAATACTGAAATCGAGTTTTTCTACTGTTCGGGGCTCATGAGCGCTGCGGCGCGGCATTGCAGGCGGAAGAGAAGCGAGCCGTCATCGAACTTTCCTAGATCTTCCGGTGCGCTTTGGTCGAAGTCGGCCAGGAACATCGTCTCCAGACGGTCGGCGAAATTTTTATCCTGGATCGCGGCCGAGAGTTCGAAATTCAGCATGAACGAGCGGTAATCGACATTGATCGACCCGACGATGGAGAGGTCGTCGTCTGCGAGGACGACTTTCTGGTGCATGAAGCCGCGCTTGTAGCGCCAGAGCTTCACCCCGGCGTCGCGGAGCTTGGGATAGTAGGTGAACGAGGAGAGCCAAGGCAGGAGGTGGTCGGGCATCTGTGGAAGCATGATACGCACATCGACGCCGCGCAGGGCGGCATGGCAGATCGCGAAGAGAAGCGGGCTGGATGGAACAAAATATGGGCTGGCGA
>JBMTBF010000153.1:0-4117 GCA_049429585.1 Terrimicrobiaceae bacterium
TGCGCGAACTCGTCACCATCGAGCAAACAATCACTGACAAAAGCATCTACCACAAAAACCTGATGCCTGTGACCTATGTCATCGGCGATGTCGCCGGCGTGGTCGAAAGCCCCGTCTACGCGATCCTCCAAATGAACAAGGCGCTCGCGAAAATCGACACCTCGAAGTTTGGCGGCGACGGGTCGCAACTCGAAATCTACAACGCCTCGATCCCCTTCACTGACGCCAAGCCCGCGATGAAATGGGACGGCGAGTGGCACATCACGATCGAGGTTTTTCGTGACCTCGGCCTCGCCTTTGCCGCGGTGCTGGTGCTGATCTACGCGCTGATGGTCGGTTGGTTTCGCTCGTTCCTCACCCCTGTGATTGTGATGGCGGCAATTCCCTTTTCCCTCGTCGGAATCCTCCCCGCCCACGCGGCAATGGATGCGTTTTTCACCGCCACCTCGATGATCGGCTTCATGGCCGGCGCGGGAATTGTGGTGAGGAATTCCATCATCCTCGTCGATTTCATCGAGCAGCGTCTCCGCGAGGGGATGCCCGTGGATGAGGCGGTAATCGACGCCGGCGCAGTGCGTTTCCGTCCGATGCTCCTCACGGCGCTGGCCGTGGTGGTCGGCGGCGCGGTGATTTTGGCCGATCCGATCTTCCAAGGCCTCGCCATTTCGCTCATGGCTGGCGAAATCGCCTCGCTCCTCATCAGCCGCATGGCCGTTCCCGTTCTTTACTTCATGGCCCACGCCAAGGATGTAAAAAGGTCGGCGTAATGAAGAAAGATTCGGATGAGGTTTTGCGAGGTTTAGGTTTCGCGGCGGTTGCGCCGCTGGAGATTGATTTTGGTTGTCATCGCGGGGCGTTCCTCCTCGGCATGGCGGCTTTGCATCCGGGAGTGAATTTTCTCGGGATCGAAAAGCAGATCGACCGGGTCGAAAAATGCAACGCCCGTGCCGAACGCCTTGGCCTCCCCAATGCCCGCGCCATTCAGGGCATCGGAGCCGAGTCGCTGAAGGAACTTCCCGCGGGCTGCGTGTCGGTTTTTCACCTGTATTTTCCCGATCCTTGGCCCAAGCGCCGCCACGCCTCGCGCCGTGTTTTTCAAAAATCCTTCCTCGCGGAAATCCGGCGTAATCTTGGAAAAGATGGAAGCCTCCGCTTGATGACGGACGACGAGCCTTACTTCCTAGAAATGCGCGATCTCACGAGCGTGGGCTGGAGAGAAATCCCCTGGGATGACGGCCGCGAAAATGTGCAGACGGCGTTTGAGATAACCTTCCGCAAGCTCGGCCAGACACCGTTTCATGCGGCCTTGGTTCCGGGCGCCTAGTTTTTTCTATAAATGCGGCGGAGCGGATGTTCGTCGAGGACATTGGCCTTGATGCCGCCGAGCTTCGCCGGGTCATAGAGTTGGATGCCGACATAGTAGTAGATCGGGCAAACGGGAACGGCTTTTTGAACCAGCAAATCCTCAGCCTGCCGCAGAGTCGCGAAGCGCTTCGCTGGATCGAGTTCGCGCGCGGCCTCCGCGATCAGGCGGTCGTATTCCGGGCTGCTCCAGCCTGTGCGGTTGTTGCCACCGCCGGTGAGAAACATGTCGAGAAAGGTGTTCGGATCGGGGTAGTCGCCGACCCAGCTGGAGCGCGCGATGTCGTAGTCGAGGAGCGAGAGGGAGTTCAGATACACTTTCCACTCTTGGCGGGCGAGGTTCACATTCACGCCCAGCGTCTCGCGCCACATGCTTTGGAGTTCCACGGCGATCGCCTCGTTCAGTTCGCTTTTGCTGTAGAGGTAGGAGGCGTTGGGAAATCCCTTTCCATCGGGATAACCCGCCTCGGCGAGCAGGCGTTTCGCCTCGGCTGGATCAAAGTCCAGCCCCGCCGTGCCCTCGTAGCCGGGGATTCCTGGAGGCACAAACCCCGGCGCGGCCAACTCGCCTGCGCGCGTGATTTTTTCTACGATTCGGGTCTTGTCCACCGCCAGCGAGAAGGCCCGCCGCACGCGCTCGTCGGTGAAGGGCCCCTTTGCGCAGTTGTAGCGCAGGAAGTAGATTCCGAGGAACGGCGCGGCGTGGAAATCCTCGCGCTTCTTCAAGTCCTCGAGCAGCGCGGGCGGCGCGAGGCCTTTGTCCATCAGTAGGTCCGCAAGTCCGCTCGCATAGAAATTGAACGCCACATTCGCGTCGGAGATCGGCAGCACATCGATCGTCTCGAGTGCGACATTGGCGCGGTCCCAATAATGCGGGTTTTTGCGGAGACGGATCTTGTCGTTGATCCGCCAGCTCTCGAGCGCATACGCGCCGTTGCCGACGAGGTTGCCGGGCTTCACCCAATCGTCGCCGAGTTTTTCAATCAGGCTCACGGGGAGGGGATGCAGAGTCGGAAACGCACAGAGCTGGATGAAATACGGCGTCGGATTTTCCAGTTCCACGACCAGCGTGCGCGGATCGGCGGCGCGAACTCCCACCTGGCTGAAATCGGTGATCTTCCCCTCGGCAAAGGCCTGCGCGTTTTTGATCGGGTAGAGTTGGTAGTTGTATTGCGAGCCGGTCGAGGGCGTGAGGGTGCGTTGCCAGCTGCGAACGAAATCCTCGGCCGTGAGCGGCGAGCCATCGCTCCACTTCGCATCCGCCCGCAAGTGGAACGAGTAGGTTTTTCCATCCGGCGAAATCTCCCAGCGCTCCGCCACACCCGGCACCGCCTGTCCATTCTCGTCGTAGGCGCAGAGTCCCTCGAAAAGCGCATTCACGACGCGGCCCTCCGGTTGGCCTGTGATGATGGACGGATCCAGCGTTTCCGGCTCCGCGCCGTTCACAAAAACCAAATCCCCTCGCGAGGAATCCTCGCCGCAAGAGGCCAGCGCGAGGGCGAGAATTGCCATGCAAACCAGTCGTGTTCCGCGTAAATTCACCGCCACCATGAAAGCCGGAATCCGAATCGCTGCAATGCTGATCGCCTTGTTTCTCGTCGGCTGCGCCTCGCGTCCTCCGCTGGCGACCGTGCCTTCGGTGGACCTCAAACGCTACGAGGGCCGGTGGTTTGAAATCGCAAAATACCCGAATTGGTTCCAGCGCGGTTGCGCCTCCGACACCGTCGCACAATACTCCCCGCTGCCCGACGGCGCGATCCAGGTCGTGAACCGCTGCAAGCAGGCCGACGGCCAATTCCGCGAAGCCCGAGCCGTCGCCACCGTCGTCCCCGGTTCCGGAAACGCCAAGCTCAAGGTCCGCTTCGGCCGCAGCCCGATCGCCGGGGATTACTGGATCATCGGACTCGACGAGGACAACTACTCCTGGGCCCTCGTCGGCGACCCTTGGCGCCAGTTCCTCTGGATCCTCGCCCGTGAACCCCGCCTGAACGACGCCACCTACGAATCCATCGTCGCCCTCGCCGAATCCCAAGGCTACTCCCGCACCCGCATCGAGCGCTCCATTCAGAATTCCCAACCATGAGTCCCCAAATCCGCCGAGCCTTTGCTTATTTTTTCCGAGCGTGCCGTCTGCGGTGTGTGGAGTGCGGCACCAAGCCGATTTTCACGCCGTTGCTGAAAATCCGATCGCTGAGCGACTACTTTGCACCGCTGGATGGTTGCCCTCGCTGTGGCTATGCCTACGAGCGCGAGACCGGATATTTCCTGCTCGCGATTTGGGCCATCAACTACGGAGTCGGCAGTCTCCTCGGTATCTCGCTCTATTTTTATCTCGAGTGGAATTACCACCTCGACCTGCCGGTTCTTCTGGCCTCTGTCGTGCTTCCAGTTGTCGGCTTCAACCTCTTTTTCGTCCGTCACGCCAAGGCCCTGTTCCTTGCGCTTGACCACTATTTTGACCCGCATCTGAACGACGACGGCTCCAACGGCGGTGGCGGCAGTGGAAAACAAAACCCGCCACCGGCTCCCGCGCCAACCGCTCCGCAAACTTCCCCCGTCCCATCCGAACCAGCGGCTTTGGTTTAAGATTTCACCACAGAGGACACAGAGAGCACGGAGGATGAAGCTTGAATGGCCTGATTTTTTCTCTGCGCCTCCGCGCCTCTGCGGGAGAATAATTGCCAGCCTGATATGACCACCCACATCCTCAAACTGAACTGCCCCGATGCCGTGGGGTTGCTGGCGCGCGTGACCG
>JBMTBF010000154.1:0-4067 GCA_049429585.1 Terrimicrobiaceae bacterium
GGTCGACAAAAATCCGGTTGCGGGTGATGAGTTTGTCCACATCCGCAAAGGCCTTGGGGAAGGTCTCAAGGAAATCGCGCAGCATCGCGATGAAAGCGGGAGGGAGGTCGCGCGTCTGGCCGCCCACGCGGGTGTAACTGGTGGTGAAGCGGGCTCCGGAGAGTTGCTCGACCATGTTGTAGATCTTCTCGCGTTCGGTGAAAGTGTAGAGAAAGACTGAGGTCGCGCCCAAATCCATGCCGAGGCAACCGACACCCAGGAGATGGGAGGAAATTCGGGCGAGTTCACAGCAGATGACGCGAATCGCTTTACCGCGGGGCGGAATTTCCCAGCCCATGAGCTTTTCGACGGCCAGGGCGTAGGCCACATTGTTGGCGATCGGGGCCAGGTAGTCCAAGCGGTCCGTGTAGGGCACGAACTGGTTGTAGGTCATGTTCTCGGCGATCTTCTCATCGCCGCGATGGAGATAGCCGATATCCGGGGTGGCCTTGGTGACAATCTCGCCGTCCAACTCGAGGATCATGCGGAGAACCCCGTGGGTCGAGGGGTGGGACGGCCCCATGTTGATGACCAGTTTTTCGCCCAGAAGTTCTTCGGTTTCCTGCATGGCCTTCAGGCTGCGGGCCAAGGCATCCGGGTGCTCTAGTGTGGTTGTCGCCATCGTTTGGTTGCGTCGATTTTCAGTTTCCAGGACGGTGGCGAAGGCCGGTCCGCCCGTGGAAGAGCGCAAGACTCTTTTCCGCTCTGTCAAAATGCAAGCCGCATGTTTCCCGTGGTGCGGGCTTTTGCGTTTGATTTTCGGAAATGCATGGGGGAGTGTTGCCGCGTTTCCGCACCCGTAGCTCAATTGGATAGAGTGACGGTCTCCGAAGCCGTAGGTTGTGGGTTCGATCCCCGCCGGGTGCAAAATCCTCCATCAAAGCTCTGGGAGCAGGCTCCGATTAGTCCTTGCCTACTCCTTGGCCGTGGTTATGAACTCGCCGCATGGTCGCCGACATCGCCCGAGTCCTCTATCACGAGTCTACGATCCTCAGCCGTCTCGATGAGTTGGCCCACCGGATCACGACCGATTATTCGGACAAGGAACTGACGGTTGTTTCCATTCTCAACGGGAGTTTTATTTTCATGGCAGACCTTCTGCGTCGCGTTCCGCTGCCGCTCCAAATCGACTCCTGGAGCGTCTCCAGTTACCACGGCATGAAGTCGCGCGGCCAAATTCAGTTCCGGCAACAAGAGATCGCCGATGTGCGCGGGCGGCATGTTCTCCTGCTGGATGACATTCTCGACAGCGGTCTCACGCTTCGCGCCATCAAGGAACGGCTCGCTGCCGAGTCCGGCGCCCTCAGCATTCGCTCCTGCGTGCTTCTCCGGAAAAATGTGGAGCGCGACTCAGCCACTGAAGCCGATTATGTGGGGTTCGACATCCCTAACGAATTCGTGGTCGGTTACGGTCTCGACTACAACGAGCAATACCGCAATCTCCCCTATATTGGCGTTCTGAAGGAAGAGGCGATCCTCCGCCACGCCCGCTGACTCTGGCTGTGTGTGCATTGTTCAAAGTCCAAGGACAAACCTTCCGCCCAGGGCGTGAGGTTCCTGCAGTGGGACCCGAGGGGCCGATCCATCGGATTTGGGCCGGCTTCGCGCGGAGCGAGATTTTGAATTGGTGGATCCAGCGTGGGGGAATCCTGCTAGACATCCCTGCCGGGGAATTCGCCGAACGCTCTGAGCACACCGGCGAGTTGGTCTGGGATACGGTTCCCGAGGGTTTGGTTGTTCGTGCGATTCTTGACCGCCAGACAGCCCATGAACTCGTGAAAATTGTCACCCGCGAGGCCACGCCCCGTGAGTTGGAGAAATTCCAGCACAACCGGATACCGGTTTTGGAAAAACCACTCTACTCCCCTGCGGAAGTGGTTTTGCCAAAACCTACCCTTCCGGCCAAACCACCCGCTGGGGGGCTCGTGCAGGAAATGCTGTTTGATTTCTAAATATCCTCCGGGTTTGAAAAATTCCGCTGGAATCCCCGCCAGCCCTGCCTAGAAAGTTTTGCCATGATTCGTTTCGCCCTATTCTCGCTACTCCTCGGCGCCACCAGCGCCATTGCCGGAAACGCCGGTTCCGCCATCGGTGCCATGCAAGCCGTCGCCGCGCTGCCAGCCGCCCAGAGCGCCGCATTCATCGAACTTCGCGGCGAGCGCGGCGAGCCGATGCCCGCCGAGTGGGCGATCCTGCTCGCCGATCCCTCGGCCCGGGGAGGTGTGCGTGAGGTCACGGTCGCCAACAACCAACCCACCTCCGAGCGGACCCCGCTTGCGGGATACAGCGACATCGCCTCCCGCCCGGCGTTGGACCGCGCCAAAGTCTCTGTCGATGCCGCCAGCGCCTTCGAAATCGCCCAACGCGAGGCGGTTCAAAGCGAACTCGGATTCCACTGGATCGACTACACGCTGGCCACGAATCCCCAGACCTTCCAGCCCGAGTGGACCGTGCGTCTTTATGATAGTTCGGGCTCGCTCGCCGGAACGATGAGGATCGCTGCTCTTGGTGGCGAGGTGCTCCAACCGCTTGTTCCCGCCGAGGGTGTCACACTCGGCAAGAAGTCGGAAAAACGCGTTGGTGGTCTGGTCGGCCAGGTCGTGGATTTCACCGAAACGACGGCAAAAAAAGTTCAGGATGGCACGCTTCGCACCGTTGGAAATGTGCAGGAGTTCCTGGTCGGCGAGCGCACAGTGGGTCCGAAGGACGAGGACTGAGCTGGACGGTCAAGCCGCGGGAGCGATGGCCTTGGCGGAGCGACCCGGTTCGAGGCGCGCAAGGATTTTTTGAACGGTCGCCTCGACGGTGAGGCCGTGTTTTTGGCGGAGGACCGGCACGGAGCCGTGCTCGATGAATTCATCGGGCCAGCCAATGCGGACGACGGGAGTCTTGATTCCCTGGTCGGATAAATGCTCGATGACGGCGGAGCCGAAGCCGTTGTGGAGGACATGGTCTTCCATCGTGCAGAGGATTTCACAGCCGCCCGCGAAAAACTCGATCGTTGCGGTGTCGAGCGGCTTGATCCAACGGGCGTTGATGACCGCTGTAGAGATGCCGAGTTTTTCCAATTCCTCGGCGGCGGGGAGTGCGAGTTCGCACATGTTGCCGAGTGCGAAGATCGCGGCGCGGGTGCCGTGTCGCAAAACCTCCGATTTGCCGATCTCGAGGAGCTTCGGTTTTTTCGACGGAACGACCCCCGTGCCCGCGCCTCGCGGGTAGCGGATGGCGGATGGGCCGTCATGATGGGCGATCGTCCAGAGCATGTCGGCGAATTCCGCCTCATCCTTCGGTTGCATGTGGATGATGCCGGGAACAGGGCGCAAATATCCGATGTCGAAGAGGCCGTGGTGTGTGGGGCCGTCGTCGCCCGAGAGGCCGGCGCGGTCCATGCAAAGCACCACAGGGAGGTTTTGCAGCGCGATATCGTGGATGATCATGTCGTAGGCGCGCTGCATGAAGGTGCTGTAAATCGCGACGAAGGGTTTCATGCCTTGCGTGGCGAGGCCGCAGGCGAAAAGCGCGGCGTGTTCCTCGGCGATGCCGACATCGAAGAACCGTTCGGGGTGGCGCTTCGCGAAATGGATCAGCCCCGTGCCGGTCGGCATGGCGGCGGTGACGGCGGCGATCTTGTTGTTCGTCTCGGCGAAGTCGGCGAGTTTTTCGCCGAGGAGTTCGGAATATGTCGGGGTGGGGGAGGCGACGGTCTCGCCGGTGTCGAGGTGGAATTTTCCGAGGCCGTGGAATTTGTCGGGCTTCTCCAGTGCGGGCGCGTAGCCTTTGCCTTTGGTAGTGAGAATGTGGAGCAGGACTGGCTCGTTCTGGGTTTTTAAAAACTCGAAGGTCTGCGTGAGCAGCGCGGTGTCGTGGCCATCGATTGGGCCGTAGTAGCGGATGCCGAGCTCGTCGAAAATGACGCTCGGCGCGAGGAGGTTTTTCAGGGCGGACTCGGCCTTGTGAGCGAGCTTGCGCGCGGCTTTTCCGCCGATCCATTCAAGGAACTTCGCAGCGTTCTCGTGCAGGTGAGCGTA
>JBMTBF010000155.1:0-4042 GCA_049429585.1 Terrimicrobiaceae bacterium
GGCGCGCTGCAATTTTTGATCACATGGTCGAGGCAGTGCTTGTAGTCCTTCTCGCCGGGCTCGGCGGGTCGGCAGGAGCGGAGGCCGAACTTGCGTTTCACGGCCTCCACGGTGGCACGGAGGGCGCCGGCATGGGCAAAGGGACCGAAATACCGTGCGCCGTCGTCTTTTTTCAATCGCGTGAGCGAGAAGCGCGGGAAGGGATCGGCGAGGTGGACGCGAACGAGCAGGAAGCGTTTGTCGTCGCGGAAGCTGACATTGTATTTCGGCCGGAATTCCTTGATGAGGCGGCCTTCGAACAGGACGGCCTCCGCGTCGCTGCGGACGATGTGGTATTCGAGGTTCCAGACGCTGTCGATGAGCGCGCGGGTTTTGAGGTCGGCGGAAAATTTGCGCGACGGCATGAAATAGCTCCCGACGCGTCGGCGGAGGTCGCGGGCCTTGCCGACATAGATCACATGGTCCAACCGGTCGCGCATCACATACACACCGGGCTTGTGCGGCATGTCGCGGAGGATTTTCGAAAAATCGGCGCGTGGTTTGTGGGAGCTCATTCAGGGAATGGCTACTCCAAAACCAAATAGCGCACGAGTCCCTGGCTCCAAACGCGGAGCAGGAGGCGTCCCCCGGCGGAGGCCTGGGCGATTTCCAAAAGCTCGCGGGCGTTCTGCACGGGGCGTCGGTTGATCTCGAAAATCACATCTCCCGGCTGGAGGCCTGTCCGCGCGGTGGGCGAGGCGGGATCGATCCCGGCAATCACTGCGCCGGGGAGGTTTGGGGGAATGCCAAGGCGCTGGCGGAGATTATTATCGAGGTCCTGCAATTGAAGCCCGGCCAGCGGCGAGGGGCGCCCGTTCGCCGAGGGTGGGACGGTGTTGGGATTGTTCAACGAGCCGACGCGGACTTTGATTTTTTCGAGCTGGCCATCGCGATGGACGGTCGCGGTCGTCTCGCTGCCGGGGGACATTTTGGAAACCCGAAGCCGCAAGTCCGCGCTGTCGTCCACTTTTTTCCCGTCCAATTCCACGATCACATCGCCGGGTTTGATTCCCGCCTTGTCCGCCGGCGAATGGCTTGTGACTTCACCAACAAGAGCGCCGGATAGATCCTTCAAGCCGAACGCCTCGGCCAATTCCTCGGTGACGGGCTGGATCGCCACGCCGAGGTGGCCGCGAACGACGCGTCCGTTCGCCACCAAAGAGCCCATCACATGCTTGGCGAGGTTGATGGGAACCGAAAACCCGACGCCCTGGTTTCCCCCGCTTCGGCTGAGGATCGATTGGTTGATGCCGATGAGACGCCCCTTCGCGTCCACCAGGGCGCCGCCAGAGTTGCCGGGGTTGATCGAGGCGTCGGTCTGGATGAAATCCTCGTAATCCACGATGCCCATGCCGCGCCGACCCTTGGCGCTGACGATTCCCATGGTGACGGTCTGCCCGATGCCGAAGGGATTGCCGATCGCGAGGGCGACATCCCCTACTTCGACGAGATCGCTGTCGGCGAGGGTGATGGCCGGAGCGTCCTGGATTTCGATCTTCACCACGGCAATATCGGTTTGCGGGTCGGTGCCGATGAGGCGCGCTTCGAATGGTGTTTCCTTGTCATGGAGCGCGACGAGAATCTGCCCGGCCCCCTCGATGACATGGTGGTTTGTGAGAATGTAACCATCGCGCGAGACGATCACTCCCGAGCCGAGGGATTGCTCCAGACGCTGGCGGGGGATTTGGTCCTGCGGGATGCCAAAAAACGGCGCAAGGGGATGCTGGGAATACCCGCCACCGGCGTTGTGACGGGGCGACTTGGTGGAGTAGATATTCACCACCGAGTTGGCGACTTGGCGAATCACCGGGGCGAAGCTGGCTCCCGAGCGCTCTCCGGCAGCGAGGGGTGTGGCATCGATCTTGAGATCGGGCGGAGTCCCGGCAAGGGCATTGAAAAATCCCAGCGAGGTCAGCAGGACGATGGCGGATCGGATTTTCATAGAATGCAAAAACCCGTGCACTTTAACCCGCTTTCGCCTGTTTTCCACCCCCTGCAATGCCATGGGAGCGAAAAATCCTCTGCAATCGTGAAATCGGCGCTTGCATAAATTTCTGTTTCCGCCATCTTCCCGACCCTTAATCAAATCAGTCTTTTTATGGCATACGCAGTAATTCAAACCGGCGGCAAACAATACCGCGTGGAATCCGGCAACGAAATCGAGGTCGAAAAACTCGATGCGGAAGTCGGCGCTGACATTCAACTTTCCGAAGTTCTTCTCGTTGCCGACGGCGGCAAAATCCAAGTCGGCGCTCCTTTTGTGGCCGGTGCCAAGGTCGGAGCCAAAGTCGTCGATCAATTCAAGGACGACAAGGTGATCGCCTTCAAATTCCGTCGCCGCAAAGGCTACCACCGCACCGTTGGCCATCGCCGCCAACTCACCAAACTCAAGATCGAATCCATCTCAACCAAGTAAAATTCCATGGCCCATAAAAAAGGACAAGGCAGCGTCAAAAACGGACGCGATAGCACCAGCAAGCGTCTCGGCGTTAAGAAGTTTGGCGGGGAATCCGTCATCGCCGGCAATATCATCATCCGCCAGCGCGGCACGAAATTCCAACCCGGTCGCAATGTCGGCCTCGGCCGCGACTACACCATCTGGGCTCTTGTGGACGGACAGGTGAAGTTCGACCGCGATGGTCGCCGGGTGAATGTCGAGCCGGTTGCTTCCGCAAACTAATCCAACATTTCTTTTCAGAAGAACGCGCAGCATCACGCTGCGCGTTTTTTTTGCTAAAATCCCGGCGATTACTTCGCCTGCATTCCCACAATGCCACCAGCGTAGCCGGTCATTTCGAGATAGCCTTTGCCCCGGATGGGAGCGCCGCCCAGTTGGCCCTCGGCGCCCACCGCACCCTCCCAGTAGGAGAACGGCTCGGCGGCGAGTTCCTGTGCGGGAAACCTCGCACGAACGGTTAGGGTGAGTTGCTTCGCAGGGAATGAGATTTTCCAAGCTACCGGGTAGCGTGCCTGGGTCTCGGGGCTTTTCCACCAATCGACCGGTTCCAGGCTGAAATCCGCCAGATCGATCTTCGTGTTCGAGCCGTCGGCCGCCATCCAAGTCCCCGAGGAAAAGGCATCGCGCCCGCCGTCCTTCGTTCGAATCTGGAAAATCATCAACTCCGCGCCGTTGTCGAATTGCAGACTGAACCAATCCCATCCGGTCTGATGCTTGGCGAGTTGGTTGGTGGCCCATTCATGGTCGAACCAGGTGAGCCCCGAAACGGCGTGGGTGGTTTTTCCGAGGCGGATGGTCCCTTCGGTTTCGAGACGGGTGAGCGAGTAGTAGTGCGAAGCCCGGCCGGCGCCCTCGGATTTTTGGCTGACGCCATCGCGTCCATGAATCACCGGCTCCCGCTTGGAGCGGAGCGTGAGGTCGATCGTGACTTCGCCGTCCTCGGCATGGAGACGAAAATCGTGGGGGCCGATGCGCTCGCACGACCAATTGTCAATCCACGCGAGGCGCTGCCCGTCCTCAAAGCCCGCCTCACCAAAAGCTCCCCGCGAGATTTTTTGGAAATGGTGGAACTTTTTCGCGCCGATGTCGGAGACCGCGAAGTGGGCGAACTTCATGTCGCGCTGGAGGAAGTTCGATCCGGGAATCGCGCGCCCGGGCTCGATGACGCCTTGGCGAAAGAAGGTGAGTTGATAGCCGAAATCCTGCCCGTCGGCCGATTGCAGGTTTCCGGTGAAATACCACCACTCGGTTTTGAAGTCCGGGTGCGCGCCGTGATCGGGGGGAAATTGGTAGTTCCAGCCTGGAAGCGCCGTTCGCCATTCCGCCGAAGCCGTCGCCACACAGGCGAAAACAAGGACGAGCAACAGGCGCAGGATCGGCATGGGTGGAAGGCTAGTTTCCCTCCGTGGCGGCATCAAGCGGGGGCCTAGGTTTTCGATAAAAGCGGAGCGCCTCGACCGGGCCGGGGAACTCCGAAAGCCTGGAAATCCCCGCCGCACCGCCGATTCCGGGATCCCGGACGATGTAGTCGAATCCCTCCTTGCC